>NZ_DATMIO010000194.1:0-4498 GCF_035554235.1 Microbacterium sp.
CTTGCTTCGAACGTTGGCCACGGTCGCCGCTGTGGAGGTACGGCACGTGGACGTACGGCACGTGGACGTACGGCACGTGGACGTACGGCACGGTGGACGGACCGCACCCCGCGCGCCTACCGTGGCCGCATGAGCGCCGACGACATGGCCCTGGGCCACGAACTCTTCGACCCCCTGGCCGAGACCTATCTCGGGCGCCCCGGCGTCGACATCGGCCGGATGTTCGGCACCGAGGGCTTGCGCGTCCGCGGGAAGGTGTTCGCCTTCGTCGGGTCCGGCGGGGGCCTCATCGTGAAGGTGCCGGAAGCCCGCGCGGCCGAACTCTCGGACTCGGGCGTCGCGCCGCGAATGGTCATGCGCGGCCGCGAGATGCGCGAGTGGGTCACCGTGGCGCCGGAGGCGGGGCTCGACGCGTGGGCGGCGCTCATGGCGGAGGCCTTCGCCTACCTCGACGAGATCACGCCCTGACCGGCCACCGGGATAATGGACCGGTGAGCTCCCCCCTGAACCTCCCCGGCTGGCGACACGTATATTCCGGCAAGGTGCGCGATCTGTATGTGCCCGCCGACGCTTCGACGGGGACGGCGACCGGCGGCACCGAGGGGGTGACGGACCGGATGCTGGCCGCCGACCGGATGCTGGTCGTCGCGAGCGACCGAGTCAGTGCGTTCGACCACGTGCTCTCCCCCGGCATCCCGGGCAAGGGCGAGCTGCTCACGACCCTGAGCCTCTGGTGGTTCGACCAGCTGGCCGGCGGCGACGGCGGCCGCCGCATCCCGAACCATCTCCTCGCCTCCCACACCGTGGGAGCCGACGACGCGCCCCTGAGCCTCGTCCCCGCCGAGGTCTCCGGGCGCGCGATGCTCGTGAAGGGCCTCGAAATGCAGCCGATCGAGTGCGTCGTGCGCGGCTACCTCACCGGAAGCGGCTGGGCGGAGTACCGCGCGAGCGGAACGGTGTGCGGCATTCCCCTCCCCGAGGGCCTGCACGACGGCGACCGGCTGCCCGAGCCGCTGTACACGCCGGCCTTCAAGGCGCCGATGGGCGAGCACGACGAGAACATCACGTTCGAGCGCTCCGTCGAGCTGACGAACCCGCAGGTGGCCGCCGCCCTGCGCGACCTGTCGCTCGAGATCTACCGCCGGGCGGCCGCCACGGCCGAGGCGCACGGGCTGATCCTCGCCGACACCAAGTTCGAGTTCGGCCTCGACGCCGACGGTGTGCTGACCCTCGCCGACGAGGTGCTCACGAGCGATTCGTCGCGATACTGGGATGCCGCGGCCTGGGCCACCGGCGAGACGCCGTCGCAGCGCATGGCGAGCTTCGACAAGCAGATCGTGCGGGACTGGCTCGCCGCGCACTGGGACAAGCAGGGCAGCCCGCCCGAGCTCCCCGGCGAGATCGTGCGGCGCACCGCCGATCGCTACCGCGAGCTGCTCGCCCGCCTCACGGGCGACCTCCCGTAGCGACCTCCCGTAGCGACCGGCACCTCGACGGACTCATCGCCGTGGAGCCGTTCACGACCCGGGAGATCGTGGAGCGCGACACCCCTGCGGCGGCCGCGACCTCTTTCGATCGTCGCCGGGCGCGGCTCGTCTCGGACTTCATGGGCACCCCTCGTGCGTGAGATCGCCGATGCGGACGCCGGCGTCACCGAGGGGGAACATCGATCGCGCGCGCAGCGATGATGCGACGATATTCCAGCCCGCTGTCCTTGATCGTCCGCTCCTGGGTCTGGTAGTCGACGCGGACGATGCCGAACCGCTTCTCGTAGCCCCAGGCCCACTCGAAGTTGTCGAGCAGCGACCAGTAGAAGTACCCGCGCACATCGACGCCGCGCTCGATGGCATCGAGGACGGCCGCGACGTGGGCCCGCACGAACTCGGTGCGCTCCGCATCGTGCACGCGCAGCACACCGTCCTCGGTCACGGGCTCGTCGTCGTAGGCGGCGCCGTTCTCGGTGACGAACAGTGCGACGCCGGCGTCGCCCGTGTATTCGTCCTGCACGCGCACGAGAAGCTCCGTCAGCGCCGCGGGCTCGACTTCCCAGCCCATGTTCGTGCGCGCAAGACCACGTTCGTGCCAATGGATGCCGGTCGACAGCGGGAACGGCGAGCCGGCAAGGCGGTCGGTCGGGGCGCCCCCACTGACCGGAGGGTTCTCGGCCGGACGTCCGGCGACGTACTCGCCGTGGTAGTAGTTGACGCCCAGGGTGTCGATCGGTGCCGAGATGGTGGTGAGGTCGCCGGGCTGGATCGCAGCCTCGAGCGCGTCATCCACGACCGCGTCGTAGATGTCGGCCGGATAGGCCCCGCGGAAGAGCGGGTCGAGGAACCAGCGGTTGAACTGCCCGTCGATCAGGCGCGCGGCGTTGATGTCGGCCGGATCGGCCGGGTCGACGGGCTGCGCCACCGTGAGGTTGAGCGTGATGCCCAGATCGAGCGACTTGTCGCGCGTGCGCAGCTCCGAGACGGTCATGCCGTGCCCGAGCAGCAGGTGGTGCGAGGCGCGCAGGCCGTCGCTCACGCTGTAGCGCCCGGGCGCGTGCACGCCCGCCGTATAGCTGAGGAACGACGAGCACCAGGGCTCATTGAGCGTGGTCCAGATGTTCACGCGGTCGCCGAGGGCGTCGTGCACCGTCAGGGCGTACTCCGTGAAGAGCTCGGCCGACTCGCGTGCGGCCCAGCCGCCGCGTTCCTCGAGGGCCTGCGGCATGTCCCAGTGGTAGAGCGTGAGCCACGGCACGATGTCGGCGCCGAGCAGTTCGTCGACGAGGCGGCTGTAGAAATCGACGCCCTTCCGGTTGACCGCGCCGGCGTCGGGGCGCACCCGCGACCACGACGTCGAGAAGCGATAGGTCTGCAGCCCCAGGTGCTTCATGAGCGCCACATCGTCGGTGTGGCGGTAGTAGTGCTCGCACGCGACGTCGCCGTTGTCGCCGTTCACGACGGCGCCGGGCACGCGCGAGAACGCATCCCAGATCGACGCGGTGCGACCGTCTTCGAAGGCGGCGCCCTCGATCTGGTAGGCCGCCGTGGCGGCGCCGAAGAGGAAGTGGTCGGGGAAGGGGCGGGCGGGGATCGCAGCCATGCTGGCGGAGTCCTCTCTCGTCAGGATCGTCACGGTCAGCCCTTGACCGCTCCGGCCATGATGCCACTCACGAGCTGCTTGCGAACACGAGATGCGTGCGAAGTAGTCGGGTAGCCCGCATCACGGTTGGGTCGCGGCATCCCGACGGTCGCCGCAGGCGCAGCGGATAGACTGATCGGACGCCCGCCCGCCGACATCCGGAGCCCTCAATGCCCACCATCGTCGTCGACGTCATGCCCAAAGCCGAACTGCTCGACCCGCAGGGCAAGGCCGTCTCGGGAGCCCTCGCGCGCCTGGGCGTCGACGCCTTCACCGGCGTCCGCATCGGCAAGCGCTTCGAGCTCACGGTCGAGGGCGAGGTCGGCGACGACGTGCTCGCCCAGGCACGCCAGATCGCGGGCGACATCCTCTCGAACTCCGTGATCGAGGATGTCGTCAACATCGAGGTCGTGGAGTGACCGCGCGCATCGGGGTCATCACGTTCCCCGGTTCGCTCGATGACCGCGACGCGCAGCGCGCCATCCGCGTCGCCGGGGCCGAGCCCGTGGCCCTCTGGCACGGATCGCACGACCTCGAGGGAGTCGACGCCCTCGTGCTGCCCGGCGGGTTCAGCTATGGCGACTACCTGCGCGCCGGCGCGATCGCGGCGCTCGCCCCGATCATGAGCGAAGTGCAGGATGCCGCGGCGAAGGGCATGCCGATCCTCGGCATCTGCAACGGCTTCCAGATGCTGGTCGAGGCGCACCTGCTGCCCGGCGGCCTCATCCGCAACGCGCACCAGCAGTTCATCCGACGCGACCAGCGCCTCCGCGTCGAGAACGCCGATACCGCCTGGACCTCGGACTTCGCCACCGGCCAGGAGATCGTCATCCCGCTGAAGAACGCCGACGGCGGCTACATCGCCGCAGAGTCCGAGCTCGACCGGCTGGAGGGCGAGGGGCTGGTCGCATTCCGGTACGTGGGCGTGAACCCGAACGGGTCGCTGCGCGACATCGCGGGGCTCGCGAACGATCGCGGGAACGTCGTCGGCCTCATGCCGCACCCCGAGCACGCCGTCGAGGAGGGCTTCGGCCCCGATACGCCCAAGGCGATGCGGTCGGGCACCGACGGCGTCGGCTTCTTCACCTCGGCGATCGCCGCCGTCGTCGGCGCGGCGGCGTAGCGGCGGCGGCGCGACGTAGCGGCGGCGGCGCGCCGCGCGACCTCGGTAGCGTGGGATGTGTGACCCCCGACATCTCGAACCTGACCGTCTCCGTGCCGACGCAGCAGCTCGCCGACGATGTGACCCGCGCCCTCCGCGGGGCCCGTGGGATCGAGGTGCTCGTCTGGCCGATGGATGCGCCCGCGCCCCGCGCCCGCATCGACATCGTGGTACCGCCGTACATGAGCCAGGGCAGCGCGCTCCCCT
>NZ_DATMIO010000195.1:0-2592 GCF_035554235.1 Microbacterium sp.
GAGGCGGGAAACCCGGGAGCGACTACATGTGTCTCTCGACGTGGAGCCGGAACGGCGGGGAGGAATCCTCGAGTGCATGACGTTTCGGAGGCCGCATCCGCCTGCATCAGCTTCGGAAAATCGCACCTCGATCGGCCGAATAGCCTCGAATCATCCGAGCTTCGCGACATTCTCCGAAGTTCGTGCGCGGGCGAGGGAGAGGCTCAGCGCCAGCCATCGTCCGCGCGGTCCGCGCGGTCCGCGCGCGCCGCGGCGTCAGTCAGTTGCGCCCATCACCCCAGTCGGTCACGACGACCGGGGCGCCGCAGGTGCGGGTGAGCCACCACCGCTTGTGGCGGTACCGGCCTTTGCGCTCGATGACCACCCCGTCGCACCGCACACATTTGAGGCCCCAGCCACCGGCACTTGCGTCATCCATCACGGTCTCATTCTCGGGTCGGCCTCTATGCTCCCCGTGCGGTCAAGTGACCGGCGGTGTCGGCTTCGGGTGCCTACGGCGTGGCCGGGGGCGTGGCCGGCGGCTTGGGCCGCACGACCCGACCCGGAGCGGTCTGCGCCGACCGTGCGGGGACGGGCCAAGTCCCGGCGGACGGGCCGGACGGGGCAGACGGGGCGGACGCGGCGGGCGGGCGGGGCGGCGGCGCGGCCACGGGAGTGCTGCCCGGATTCGCGTCGGCGACCGGCGATGCGCCCGTCGTGATTTCGAGCGCGACCTTCTTCTCGAGCACCTCGACGGCCTCGTCCGAAAGGGAGATCAGCCCGTCGAGCTCCTGGCGCACGCGTCGATAGGCGAGCTGCCGTTCGGCGGGCGTCGCGGCCTCGTCGATCGCGACGCTGAGCAGCTGCTTGGCGGTGTCGAGTCGTCGGCGCTCAGCCTCGCTGAACGTCGAATCGCGCAGGCGGCGAGCGTCCTTCTCGGCGACGTCGAACGCGACCTCGTAGTCGTTCACCGCTTCGCGGTACTCGGCGAGCAAGGCCGCGTCGATCTTGACGCGGGCGGATGCCGGGCGCAGATGATCGGCGACCTTCCTGGCGCGCAGAAACGCCGCGGTGAGCGGCTGCCGCCCATCGCTCATCGCGGGAAAGGCGATGAGCTTTGCGACATCCAGCTCGTACGCCAGCCACCGCTGAGTGACCTCGTCGTGCGTGTCCATGAGGCGCTGCAGTCGCGTGGCCTGCGACTCGACTCCCCCCTTGCCGCGGATGGCGATCGGCTGGGTCGTGGCCCGCACGGCGGCCTGTGCCGCCTTCAGCTCGCTCTTCGCCTTCAGGATCTCGAGCCGGCGCCGATGCCGGCGATCGAGGGCCTTCTGCCACGCGCGCCCGACGCCGCCGGCGACCCCCATGAGCGGGAAGATCAGCCACCAGTACCCGCCGAGGAATTGGAAGAACGGCTCCACCCCCTCATGGTAGCCGTCGGGCAACCGCCCGCCCGAGGAGAGTCAGCGGGTACTCAGCCGAAGAGCAGTGCGAAGACCGTGGCGCCGCCGCCGACGAGCACGAGCGCGATGATCACGACCCACGCGACAGCGCGGATGCGCTTCTGGCGGGCGGCGGAGTACACGGCGTCGTCGTCATCCATCACGCGCCCCATCCTAAGCCTGTGCGATCTAGGCCCGCGCCGGCTCCGAGACGGTCGCGCCGAAGGCGGCGGCAAGGGTCGAGGTCGACAGCTCGCGCAGCTCCGAGAGCGGAACCGTGAAGAGATCCTGCACCTCGAGCACGGACTCGCCCGACGGCGGTGCGTCGGTGACGCCGATGCGCAGCACCGGGTAGCCCCGGCCCTCGCAGAGCCCGCGGAACTTCACGTCGTCCTCGCGGGGCACGGTCACGAGCACGCGGCCGGTGGATTCCGAGAAGAGCGCGGATGCGGCATCCACCCCGTCGCGCTCCATCAGCTCGCGCAGCCACACGCGGGCGCCGACGCCGAAGCGCAGCACCGCGTCGGCGAGCGACTGGCCGAGCCCGCCGGCCGAGAGATCGTGCGCGCTGGAGATGAGCGACTGCTCCGCTCCGGCGCGAAGCAGCTCGGCGAGGCGCTTCTCGGCGCCCAGGTCGACGGCCGGGGGACGGCCGCCGAGGTGGCCGTGCACGGTGTCGGCCCACGCCGAACCGCTGAGCTCGGTCGAGGTCACCCCGAGCAGGTAGATGTTCTCGCCCGGGTCCTGCCAGCCGCTCGGCACGCGGCGGGCGACGTCGTCGATGATGCCGAGCACGCCGACGACCGGGGTCGGGAAGATCGGGGTGTCGCCCGTCTGGTTGTAGAACGAGACGTTGCCGCCGGTGACGGGCACCTCGAGCTCGAGGCATCCATCGCTCAGCCCTTCGACGGCCTGCGAGAACTGCCACATCACATCGGGGTTCTCGGGGCTGCCGAAGTTGAGGCAGTCGGAGACGCCGACCGGGGTCGCGCCGGTCGCGGTGACGTTGCGGAACGCCTCGGCGAGCGCGAGCTGGGCGCCGCGGTAGGGGTCGAGCTGGCAGTAGCGTCCGTTGGCGTCGGTTGCGACCGCGAAGCCGAGGCCGGACTCCTCGTCGACGCGCACCATGCCGCCGTCGTCGGGGAAGCTCAGGGCGGTGTTGCCCATCACG
>NZ_DATMIO010000196.1:0-8213 GCF_035554235.1 Microbacterium sp.
CCTCGTGCATGACGGTCGTGCCGGGGGAGAGGTATGCCCCCAGGCGCACGCGTGACGCATCCGCGATGCGAACCCCGACCGGGGTCACGTAGTCGAGCAACCGGGGGAACTTGTCGAGCCCCTGCACCTGCACGCCGTCACGGAGCAGGAGCGGGCGCAGGCGCGTGAAGTCGTCGGGATGCATCGGCCCGGCGTTGGTCCAGGCCACGATCGGGAGGTGGCCGAAGATCCCGTCGAGGTTGACCTCGTTCGGCCGCACCAGCAGGTGCGACAGGGCATGCAGGCGCAGGTAGGCGTCGGGCGTCGATGCGGGCGGCGCGTCGAGGTCGATCTCGAGCGTGACGTTGTCGACCGTGACCGCGCGGCGCGGATCGGCGACCGCGAGCCGCTCGAGGCCCTCGGCGATGATCTCGGGGTCGCGTCCCTGCGGGATCCTGCCCTCGTGCGGCTCGGGGAACCAGGTGTCGAGGACGGTGCCGTCCTCGGAGATCGTGACGAGGCCGTCGCCCCATACGTGCCGGGAATCGCTCATCCCTCCACGGTAGCGTTTGCGGCCCCCCGGCGGAGCGCCGCCGGACGGGAGGACGGCCATTCCCCCTGGCTAGACTCGGTGGATGCCCGAGCTCGATCTCACCGCGTCATCGCTCGATCTCACCCGCGCGATCTGCGACATCCCGAGCGTCTCGGGCGATGAGGCCACCCTGGCCGACGCGATCGCCGCGGCCGTGGGCGTGCACCCCCATCTCGAGGTCTACCGCGACGGCGACACCGTCGTCGCCCGCACGAGCCTGGGGCGCGCCCAGCGGGTCGTGATCGCCGGGCACATCGACACCGTGCCGATCAATGCCAACCTGCCGGTGCGCGACATCGAGAACGACGGCGAGCACTACCTGTGGGGTCGCGGCACCGTCGACATGAAGGCCGGCGTCGCCGTGCAGCTCAAGCTCGCGGCGGAGCTCGCCGCGCCCCGGTTCGACATCACGTGGATGTGGTACGACCACGAGGAGGTCGATGCCGACCTGAACGGCCTCACCCGCCTCGCCCGCACGCGGCCCGATCTGTTCGCCGGCGACTTCGCCATCCTGGGGGAGCCCTCCAACGGAACCGTCGAGGGCGGCTGCAACGGCAACCTCCGCGCCATCGTGCGAACCCACGGGGTGCGCGCGCACAGCGCCCGCGCCTGGATCGGCGCGAATGCCATCCACGCTGCCGCCCCGGTGCTCGGGCGGCTCGCGGAGTACCGGCCCCGTGACGTGGCGGTCGACGGGCTCGTCTACCGCGAGGGCCTGAACGCGGTCCGCATCCTCGGGGGAGTGGCGGGGAACGTGATTCCCGATCTGTGCGAGGTCGAGGTGAACTTCCGCTTCGCGCCGAGCCGCACGCCGGAGGAGGCGGAGGACCACGTGCGCGCGGTCTTCGACGGGTTCGACGTCGACGTGGTCGATCTCGCCCCCGGCGCGCGGCCGGGACTCGACGCGCCCGTCGCGCAGGACTTCCTCGCCGCGGTCGGCGGCGAACCCCGCCCGAAGTACGGCTGGACCGACGTGGCGCGCTTCTCGGCGATGGGCGTGCCCGCCGTGAACTACGGCCCCGGCGACCCGCACCTCGCCCACCACGACGAGGAGCGTGTCGCGGTGGCGCAGATCGATGACGTCGAGCGGGGTCTGCGGGCGTGGCTGACGAGCAGCTGACGGCCGGCACCCCGACCCGCGCCCGCTGGAGGACGCTCCCCGCGGCGCTGCGCATCGGCATCCTGTACCTCGCCGCACGAGTGGTCACGACGGGCTTTCTCGTGGCCGCGGCCGCGATGTCGGGCCCGGCGAGCCGCTTCGGCGAGAACGCCACGATCGCCGATCTGGTGCTCGGGTGGGACTCGCAGTGGTACTGGTTCGTCGCGGTCAACGGCTACCCCGCCGACCTGCCGCTCACCGAGACCGGCATGGTCGCCGAGAACCAGTGGGCGTTCATGCCGGTGTACGCATACCTCGCGAACATCGTGGGCCTGCCGTTCGGGGCGTGGGGCTTCGGCGCCGTCGTGATATCGCTCGTGGCGGGATACTTCGCGTGCCTCGTGCTCTACCGCCTGCTTCGCGAGCGCCAGGATGTCGGCGCGGCCACGTGGGCGACCGTGTTCTTCGCCGCCGGACCGCTCGCCGCGCTCTTCCAGGTCGGGTACGCCGAGTCGCTGTTCCTCCTGTGGCTGATGCTCTCGCTGCTGTGCGTTCTCCGACGCCGCTACGGCTGGCTCTACCTGCTCATCCCGCTGATGGGCTACACCCGGCCCGGTGTGCTGGCGTTCGCGCTCTTCCTCGCCCTCTTCGGCGTCTGGCGTTGGCTCTCGCGGCGCCGCGAGCCGCTGGATGCGCGGGAGATCGTCCACATCGTCGCCCTGGGACTGCTGGCCGCGGTCGTCGGATTCTCGTGGCAGGTCATCGCGGGCATCGTCACGGGCGATGCCGGTGCGTACCTCGCGACCGAGCTGGCCTGGCGCCGCAACTGGATCGCCGACGCCTCGGGGGCATTCATCCCCTTCGACGGGTGGATCCAGGCGGCGGGCTTCTGGTTCGGGTCGTGGGGCCTGGGTGCCGTGACCGGCTACGTCGTGCTCGCGGCATCCGTCATCGCCGTCGCCGCCGTGCTGATCTTCGAGCCTCACGTGAAGCGCGTCGGCGTCGAGCTTCGGCTGTGGTCGGCCGCGTACCTCGTGTACCTCTTGGCGGTCTTCTTTCCGCAATCGAGCATCTTCCGCCTCCTCCTTCCGCTGTCGCCGCTGTGGGGCGCGGTCGCCGCCCCGAAGTCGCCGGTGTACCGCTTCTCGGTGCTGGCTGCGTGCCTGCTCGGTCAGTGGTGGTGGATCCACGGCATGTATGCGCTCGGGAATACGTACTGGCAGATCCCCTGAACACCGCAGGGAGGGCGGCCACGGGCACGGCGGTGAGCGACGTGTCCGGTTGGGGGGATAAACTTGAAGTGCAGACCAGCGACGAAAGGGAGCCACGATGGCAGCCATGAAGCCGAGAACCGGAGACGGGCCAATGGAGGCCGTGAAGGAGGGCCGACTCATCATCGTGCGTGTGCCGCTCGAGGGTGGGGGACGTCTCGTCGTGTCGGTCAACGACGCGGAGGCCAAGGAACTCTATGGCGTGCTCGGCGGGGTCGTCAACGCCGCATAGCAACGCATGACGTCCGAAAGGGCCGGGTCGATGACCCGGCCCTTTCGTGTGCCGCGCGGTGTCTGCCGGCGCGGCGCGACGTCAGGCGGGCGGGGCGACGGTGGTCAGCTGCAGGAGTCCTTCGTCGATCGTGGAGAGCGCACCGATGACGGCGGGGGATGACTGGGTCTCCTGGATCAGGGAGCGGTATGCCTTCGTCGCCTCGTCGCGCTGCACGGGATCGGCGACCCGGCCGCCGTTGAGCACGCGGGGGATGAGCACGGTGCCGCCGAGGCGCACGAGCCGGAGGCCGTGCTCGACGTATTCGATGACGTTCTCCGGATCGGCATCCACCAGCACGACGTCGTACGACGCCTCGTTCATGCGCGGGAGCACGTCGCTGGCTCGGCCGGTGATGAAGCGAGCACGCGCGGCCGGGATCTTGGCCTCGCCGAACGACTGCCGGGCGACGCCGAGATGCTCGGGCTCGCTGTCGATCGTGGTGAGAGTGGCGCGCGGCGCGCCGTGGAGGAGCCACAGCCCCGACACACCGGCGCCCGTGCCGATCTCGACGATGTTGAGGGCGCGGGATGCGGCGGCGATGACGGCGCACTGCGCACCCACGCCCGCACTCACCGGTGCCGCACCGATCTCGAGCGCGTGCGTGCGCGCCCGGGCGATGTGCTCGGGTTCGATGATCGCGTCCCGGGCATACCTTGCGTTCGCGTCGTGCTCGCTCATGAGTCCTCCACGCCCAGGCTACGCGGAGGACGCGCAGGCCGCGGAGAGGCGCGGCAGGTAACCTGAGAGCATGTTCTTCGGCTTGACGATCGAGAAGCTCGTGCTGATCGGTGTGATCGCCGCGCTCCTGATTGGCCCGGAGCGCCTGCCGCGTTACGCGGAGGGCCTCGCGCGTTTCGCCGGCCGTGCCCGGGAGTACATGCGCGGCGCCAAGTCCCGCGTGCGCGAGGAGATGGGGCCGGACTTCGATGACGTCGACTGGCGCAAGCTCGACCCGCGCCAGTACGACCCCCGACGCATCATCCGCGAGGCGCTCCTGGATGACACGCCGGTCGCACCGGTGCGCGCGGCATCCGTCGGGGCGGCCGTCGCCGCCACCTCCCCCGCGCCGGTGGAACGTCCCGCGTTCTCCCCAGCCGACCCGCCGCCCTACGACGCCGAGGCCACGTAGCGGCAGAGTTTTGTGGGGCTCCGCCCCACACCCCCGGCTTGCTGGCGCGTGCCTCACCGGGGCGTGAACGGCAGCGACCTGCCGGCGAGCCCGCGCCGCGTCGCCGCGAGGGCACCCGCGAGTCGATCGATCGCGACCGCCGCCGGATCGTCGGGGTGCGCGAGCACGACCGGCTCACCCGCATCGCCGCCCTCGCGCAGCGTGGCGCTCAGGGGGATCGACGCGAGCACCTCGACCGGCTCATCGTCGGTCGACAGCGCCGCCGCGACTTCGGACCCGCCGCCGGAGCCGAAGAGCTCGAGGGGCGTCCCGTCCGGGAGCGTCATGGCGGCCATGTTCTCGACGACGCCGATGATGCGCTGCCCGGTCTGCCGGGCCACGAGCCCGCTTCGAACGGCGACATCGGATGCCGCGCTCTGCGGGGTCGTCACCACGAGCACGTCGGCGTTCGGCAGCAGCTGGCCGACGGAGATCGCGATGTCGCCGGTGCCCGGCGGCATGTCGAGCAGCAAGACGTCGAGGTCGCCGAAATACACGTCGGTGAGGAACTGCTGGATCGTCCGGTGCAGCATCGGGCCGCGCCATGCGACGGCGCCGGTCGGCGCCTCCCCGGCGCGGCGCAGGAACATGCCGATCGAGATGACCTTCACGTCGTGCGCGACGGGCGGGAGCATCAGGTCGTCGATGCGCGTCGGCGTCGGCACGTCCCCTCCCCGTGTCAGGCCCATGAGCGCGGGAATCGAGTACCCGTGCACGTCGGCGTCGATGAGCCCGACGGTGATCCCGCGCCGGGCAAGGGCGACCGCGAGGTTTGCGGTCACGGTCGACTTGCCGACCCCGCCCTTGCCGCTCGTGACCGCGATCACGCGGGTGAGCGAGTCGGGTCCGAACGGCATCGCGCGCGCCGCGCGGCCCCCGCGCAGGCGATCGGTGAGTGCGCGCCGCTCGTCGGGCGTCATGACCCCGACCGCGACGTCGACGGATCTCACGCCGGGGACGGATGCCGCGGCCTGCCGCACATCGGATTCGATGCGCGTCGCCGCGGGGCATCCGATGATCGTCAGCACGATCGCGACACGCGCCGCGCCGTCGTCGACCGCGATGTCGCGCACCATGTCGAGCTCTGCCAGCGGCCGGCGCAGCTCGGGGTCTGTGACCGCGCCGACCGCTCGCCTGACCGAGTCGACCAGATCGCTCGAGGTCATCGGCCGTGGCCGTCGGTATCGCCGTCGATCTTCTCCAGCATCGCCTTCAGTTCGGTGCGGAGCGCGTCCTTCGTGACGACGTCGGCGTGGAAGTCCGCCACCGCCATGCGCAGGGCGACGATCTCCCGCGCGAGGTATTCGGTGTCGGCGAGGTTGCGCTCGGCGCGCTGGCGGTCCTGCTCGATCTGCACCCGGTCGCGATCGTCCTGGCGGTTCTGCGCAAGCAGGATGAGGGGGGCGGCGTACGAGGCCTGCAGCGACAGGATCAGGGTCAGGAGGGTGAAGTTCGTCGCCCTCGGGTCGAACTGCAGTGCCACCGGTGCGAACGTGTTCCACAGCAGCCATACCGCCACGAAGACGGTCATGCCGATGAGGAACCCCGAGGTTCCCATGCCACGGGCGAACGCTTCGGAGAACCGTCCGAACCGATCGCGCGACGGCTGAGGATTGCGGCTCAGCATGCCCGTGCGCCCGCGGGGCGCGTCCAGTGCCGGCTGGCGCGACGAGCGCGCCATCAGCGCCTCCTCCCCGCGCCTCTGGTGCTGCCGAGGGGCGCGGTGCTCGCGGTCGTGGGTGCGAGGGAGACGACCGGGTCGCCGTCGTGCGAGCGCCAGTCCTCGGGCAGGAGGTAGTCGAGCACGTCGTCGACGCTCACCGCGCCCACGAGCCGGTGCGCCTGGTCGACGACGGGGAGGCACACGAGGTTGTAGGTGGCCAGGATGCGTGCGACCTCGGCCGCCGACGCCGACACCGTGATGGGCTCGAGGCTGTCGTCGATGATCGCGCCGAGCCGCTCGTGCGGGGGATAGCGCAGCATCCGCTGGAAGTGCACCACGCCGAGGAGGCGCCCGGTGGGCGTCTCGTATGGGGGCAGGGTGATGAACACGGATGCCGCGAGCGCGGGGTGCAGTTCGTGCCGGCGGATCAGGGCCAGTGCTTCGGCGACCGTCGCGTCGGCGGAGAGCACGATGGGCTCCGGGGTCATCAGGCCGCCGGCCGTATCGGGCCCGTAGGCGAGGAGCATCCTGACATCCTCGGCCTCCTCCGGCTCCATGAGCTCCAGCAGCTGCTCGAGCCGCCCTTCCGGCAGCTGTGCGAGCAGGTCGGCGGCGTCGTCGGGTTCCATCGCGTCGAGGATGTCGGCCGCGCGCTCGTCTCCGAGCCGCTCGAGGATGTGCATCTGCTCGTCCTCGGGCATCTCTTCGAGAGCGTCGGCGAGGCGCTCGTCGGAGAGCTCCTCGGCCACCTCGATCATGCGCTCGTCGGGAAGGTCGAGCAGCGTGTTCGCGAGGTCGGCCGGTCGCAGTTCGGAGTAGCTCGCGACCAGCTGCTCCGCGGACTGCGCCTCGCCGGGTGCTTGGTCCTCGCGCACCTCGGACCACGCCGCGAACGTCGTCGGTCCCTTGGCGAAGGGCGACGCGCTCGTCTTCGGCTTGCGCAGGAACAGCTGGCCGACGGCCCACTCGCCGATGCGGTTGCGCTCGATCGCGACGTCCTCGATGACGGCCGTCCCCGATCCGTCGTTGAGCTGGATGCGCCGGCCGATCATCTCGGCCATGACGCGCACCTCACCGCCGCGCGGCTGGAAGCGGCGCACATTGATGAGCCCCGTCGTGATGATCTGGCCGAGGGCGACCGATGTCACCCGCCCGATCGAGAGGAAGACGTGGCGGCGGCCCGGGATCTCGCACACGAGGCCGACGACGCGCGGGGGGTCCGATTTTCGGTACACGACCACGACGTCGCGGACCTTGCCGAGCCGGTCGCCGGCGGGGTCGAAGACGGCGCAGCCCTGCAGGCGCGCCACGAACACCCTTTGCGTACTCACGCTCCCAGCGTAGTCCCGGCACCCCACACGAACCCCGATCATGCGTGCCCGGGCATGGGAGACTGGGGTGATGAGCATGATGGGCGGTCCCCAGGCATCCGGTTCGACCGAAGTCGGCGAAACGGTGGCGAGCTTCGCGGACTACGAGGGGGCGCAGAAGGCCGTCTCGAAGCTCATCGCCGCCGACATCGCGGCGCGCGACATCGCGATCGTCGGATGGGGGCTGCGCTCCATCGAACGGGTCACCGGCAAGCTCGGCTACGCGACGGCGGCGCGCTCCGGGGCGATCAACGGCATGCTGATCGGGCTGTTCTTGGCGGCGATCCTCGTGCTCGGCAGCCCCGTGCTGCCCATTCAGGCATTCGTCGGCGTGCTGTTCGTGGGCATCGCGGTCGGAATGCTGCTGAGCCTCATCACGTACTCGTTCATCCGCCGGCGCCGTGACTACGCGAGCGTCATGCAGGTCGTCGCCGACCACTACGAGGTGGCCATCGCTGCGCGCAGCATCCACCGCGCGCGGGAGATACTGGGCAGCGCCGGAATCGAGCGTCCCGCCGTCGCTCGCCCCGCGCGCGTGGCGCCCACCGCGCCGCCGGTCGGCGACCCGGTCGTCGACCCCGAACGGGTCGAGCCGCCGCGCTATGGGGAGCGGGTCGCACCGTCCCCGACCCCCGGGGCGGAGCCGACGCCCCCGGCCGCGGACGAGACGGGCGATGCCCGTCACGCCCGCCCCTCCCAGGATCCATGACCGAGGCCGAGGTCCGCCTTCCGGTCGATCTCCCGGGGGGAACGGTCGAGGTCTCCGCCGCCTACGGCCGCCCCGACGAGGCGTGGGC
>NZ_DATMIO010000197.1:0-41382 GCF_035554235.1 Microbacterium sp.
GTCGAGACGTCGCCGATCCCGCCGTTCACCATTTCCTCGTTCTTGAGGTATTCACCGACCGAGTCGAATGCCTCGACGACCTGCGGGTCGTTGAACGGCACCCCATGGGTGACCCATTGGTCGTAGAACTCGGCGCCCGCCTGACGCAGCACCCAGTCCTCGATCCAGTCGGTGCCCGGCCATCCGGTCGCTTCGCCCGACTCCAGGCCCACGCACCACGGCTTGTGGTCGGTGTCTGCGGCAATCGTCTCGGATAGTGCTGTCAGCTCGTCGAGCGTGGTCGGGATCTCCCAGCCGTTCTCCTCGAACTCCGCCGGCGAGTACCAGATGTAGCCCTTGATGCTCGCCATCAGGGGTGCGGCGTACACCGTGCCGTCGACGGTCGCATATTCCTTCCAGATCGGGTCCCACCACTCGTCGATGTTGTCGATGACGGGCTGGGAGGCGGGGATCAGCCATCCTCCGTCGGCAAGGCGGTTGAGCAGGCCTGGCTGGGGAACGATGCCGATATCGGGCGCGTTCCCGCCTTCGGCGAGCACCGCGATCTGTGCCTCGAATTCGCTGGAGCCCTGATAGTCGATCTCGATGCCGGTGCACTCGGCGAAGTCGCTCCACGACTCGACCAGTCGATCAGCCTCCAGATCGAGGATCGTGCCGCCGATGGTGACGGCCGCGTCCTCGAACGTGCCGTACTCCTCGTAATCGGCGCAGTCGGCCGCTTCACCTCCGCCTTCGGCGTCGCCGGTACACGCTGCGAGCGCAAGTGCCGCGATGCTCAGGCCCGCTACTGCGCCGATGATGCGTGAGTGCCTCTGAAACCTCATGCTTCCTCCTCGTCGAGAACGTCCCATCGTCACAGCGAATACGCCGCGACTCTGCGGGAACCGATTCCATAGCCAACGTAGGCGACAAGGCGAGCACGACACAATCCGGCCCTTGTCACAACTCGATAACCCTCGATTGCGTCGCGCACGCCCGGCGACCCTGCGTCGAGGGGACACCAGAGCACCCGAGATCCGCAACTTTCGAGATGGAATCGTTTCCATGGATGGCCGGCTCCTGGCATACAATCTCGTGCGAGCAGTCAGAAACTTGCGCAGAGTCGCGAAGGAGTCCGCATGGTCGGGATCGCGGAGGTCGCGCGCGCCGCGGGGGTATCCAAGGCGACGGCAAGTCGGGCCCTCACCGGGCGCGGCTACGTCGCCGACGACACGCGAGCGCGCGTAGAGACGGCGGCAGCGGAACTCGGCTACATCGCGTCCACCAACGCGGCCAGCCTGGTCACCGGTCGCACGCAGAACATCGGGGTCGTGCTGCCGCACGTCAATCGCTGGTTCTTCGCCGAGGCGCTCGAGGGCATTCAGGCCGGCCTGCTGGAGCATGGGCGCGACCTGACGCTCTACGACGCCGAGCCGGGCACCGCGTCCCGCAGCGCCATCTTCGACACGTTCCTGGGCCGTAAGCGCTTCGATGGGCTCATCGCCGTCTGCATCGAACCCGACGAACGCGAGGCCGTACGGCTCTCCACGCTCGGCAAGCCCATCGTCAGCATCGGCTGCTACGACATCGGCACGAGCGCGGTGTCGATCGACGACGCCGATGCCGCATGGCGCGCCACGAAGCACCTGATCGAACTCGGCCATCGGCGCATCGCCTTCGTCGGCGGCGAGGCGGATGGCGGGCCCAGCACCCTGGGCGATGCGCGCCGGATCGCGGGCTACCTGGCGGCCATGCAGGAAGCCGGGCTGTCCGAAGACATCCTGCACGTCGTCTCGGAGGTGTCCATGCCCGGCGGGTACGCCGCCTCGGTGGATCTGCTCGGCGACTCGCGGCGGCGGCCCACCGCGATCGTGGGGATGTGCGACGAGGTCGCGATCGGGACGATCATCGCCGCCCGCCGGCTCGGCATCCATGTCCCGGCAGATCTGAGTGTCGTCGGCATCGATGACCACGAGCACGCCGACATGTTCGCGCTCACGACGCTGCAGCAGAAACCGCGCGATCAGGCGCGGCTCGCGGTCGACATCCTTATGCACCACATCGACGGCGACCACGTCGAGCCGCGTCGCATCTGGGAGCCGGCGAGGTTCATCGTGCGGAGCTCGACGGGGCCTCTGGACTCCCGGCAATCGTCCCTCGACCGTCGCGCCGCCACGCCCTGACGCACGAATGCCCCGGATGCAGCATCCGGGGCATTCGCGACGTGGTCCGCTGCGCCTGAGGCGCGGAGGACTACTTCAGGGTGACGGTTGCGCCGGCCTCTTCGAGAGCGGCCTTCGCCTTGTCAGCGGCCTCCTTGGTCGCGCCCTCGAGCACGGCCTTGGGGGCACCGTCGACGACGGCCTTGGCCTCGCCGAGGCCGAGCGAGGTGAGCTCGCGGACGACCTTGATGACCTGGATCTTCTTCTCGCCTGCGGCCTCGAGCACGACGTCGAACGCCGTCTGCTCCTCGACCTCTTCGGCGGGTGCGGCACCGGCGGCAGCGGGGCCGGCAACGGCGACCGGAGCGGCGGCGGTGACCTCGAAGGTCTCCTCGAACTTCTTCACGAACTCGCTGAGCTCGATGAGCGTGAGCTCCTTGAAGGCGTCGAGAAGCTCGTCAGTGGTGAGCTTTGCCATGATGTTTCTCCTTGATTGGGGTTTGAAAACGCCGGGCCTCAGGCCGCGGACTCCTGCTTCTCACGCAGCGCGTCGACCGTGCGAACGGCCTGCGACAGCGGTGCGTTGAACAGGTATGCAGCTCCGAACAGCGAGGCCTTCATTGCGCCGGCGAGCTTCGCCAGCAGAACTTCACGGCTCTCGAGGTCGGCGAGCTTGCCTACCTCTGCGGGGCTCAGGGCGGCGCCATCGAAGTAGCCGCCCTTGATCACCAGAAGAGGGTGTGCCTTGGCGAAGGCGCGCAGTCCCTTGGCCACGGCGACGGGGTCACCATGTACGAAGGCGATGGCAGACGGGCCCTCGAGCTCGTCGTCCAGCTCCGAGATCCCGGCGTTGTTCGCCGCGATCTTGGTCAGCGTGTTCTTCACCACGGCGTAGCTGGCGTCCTGGCGGATGCTGTTGCGAAGCTCCTTGAGCTGCGCCACCGTCAGGCCGCGGTATTCGGTCAGCAGAACGGCGGTCGAGTCCTCGAATTGCTTCGTGAGCTCGGCGACCGATGCTTCCTTCTGCGCCATGGCCACTCCTTTTGTGTACGAGACGCTCCGCGATGGCGGAGCGACGGCCTCGGGGCCGGGTGTCGCGATCTCGGCGGGCAATGAAAAAGCCCCGGCGCAAGCGCACGGAGCTGAATTCCCGAACCGGGAGAACATCTTGTACACCTGCGCGGGCCCCTGCATCTGCAGAGCTTCGATCGTTGTGCGCTTGCACGCACGCCGATGACCGGCGGTCTTTGGCTACGGACAAGGCTACCCGACGCGCATCCGCGTTTCCAAATCGCGGTCAGTCCGTCGTGCGCCAGGGGCAGAGATCGACCTTGTGGCCATCGGCATCGGCGAGCGTCCACCACTCCGGCGCATTGCTGTCGTCCACGAGGATGCCACCGGCGGCGAGGGCTGCGGCGAGTCGTTTCTCGATCGCCGCCCGTGGGCCGTTCACGTCGAGGTGGGACTTTCCGCGCACGGACGGCTCCACCGGCTGGAACCAGATAAGTGGGCCGCGGCCGTCGGCGTCGAACAGCACGCCATCGCCGACCTCGTCGAACCCGGTGACGGCCTTCCAGAAGGGGATGATGGCCGCCGGGTCGGGCGTCGCGAGGGCCAGCATGACGTCGTGCATGCTGTCGGTCCGCGCGCCCACGCCCAGCTCCCGCGCCGCGGCCGAGATCTCCTGCGCCAGCGCGACATCCTTCGCGGTGAGCCCGCCGGCCGAATGGGTGACCAGCCGCACACGCACGCTCCGGTAGCGGATGTCGACATCCGGATGGTGGTTCGCCTGCTCGGCGAGCTCGGCGATCGCCGCAAGCAGCCGGGCCCCCGTGGCGAAGTCCTGCGTGCGAAAGAGCGCGAACGCCCCCGTGACGCGCGGGCGCCAGTCCTCGACGCCGTCGGCGGAGCGGAATTCAGCGGGAGTCAGAGTTTCCATGCCTCGACCCTGCCACTCGCGGTCGAGAGTGCGAAAGGGCTTGCGAACGCCCGGGCATGGCGCCTCGGCAACGTCTCTCTCCGGGACTACCCTCGAACGTATGACCCCCGCACTCGCCGCTCGCATCGTCGCGGACTCCCGCGATCGCGTGGCGTGGGTGCGGGCGCGATCGCGCGGGATCACAGCGACGGATGTCGCAACCCTGACCTCCGCGAATGCGATTGCGAAGGCGGCGGACGCGAAGCTGATGGGCTCGCGGTTCTCGGGCAACGCCTACACGGCGCACGGGCGCGTGCGCGAGCCCGAGATCGCACGCTGGGTCGCCGCGACGCACGGCATCCTTCCCTCGAGCGCGCTGTTCCACGCCGAGATCGAGAAGCGGCACCTCGCGACTCCCGACGGCGTCGCCGTCGACGGCCAGGGCCGCGTCACGCTGTGCGAGATCAAGACGACCGCGAAGCCCTGGCGCAGCATCCCCCGCTCGTACATGCGGCAGGTGTGGTGGCAGCAGCACGTGCTCGGCGCGGAGCGCACGCTCATCGCGTGGGAGGAACACGACGCCTTCGTGCCGATCGACGAGGAGCCCAAGTGCGCGTGGATCGAGCGTGACGACGTCGAGATCGACCGGCTCGTGCGCCTCGCGACATCCCTCATCGACGAACTGCACCGCAGGACGACACAGCCTTCATCGCCCCACGCGAACGCGCTGCAGGCGGGAACGATGAGAGACGGGATGCCGCGGAGCGCGGCGAGGGAGTCGTACCGGGCCCTCGCCCTGGCCGATTGACGTTTGGTTGACCTTAGTCAACCAATTGCCATATAGTTGACTTCTGTCAACCATGACGTCGTCGACGTCGCACGCTTCTCGTCTGGAAAGGCCCCGAATGGCCACCGCAACCCCCGCACCCGGCTCGGACGCACCCGCGATGTCGCACCGCGGCGTGCTGCAATCGCTCTCGGGCCTGCTGCTCGGCATGTTCGTCTCCATCCTCGCCGCCACCGTCGTCTCGACCTCGCTGCCGGTCATCATCCACGACATCGGCGGCGACCAGGCCGCGTTCACATGGGTCGTCACCGCCACCCTCTTGACGACGGCGATCTCCACCCCGATCTGGGGCAAGCTCGCCGACCTGTTCGACCGCAAGCTGCTCATCCAGATCGCGCTCGTCATCTTCGTGCTGGCGACGGCGGCCGCCGGGTTCTCGCGGGATCCCGGCACGCTCATCGCGTTCCGCGCCGTGCAGGGCGTCGGCGCCGGCGGCCTCGCCGCCCTGAGCCAGATCATCATGGCCGACATCATCAGCCCCCGCGAGCGCGGTCGCTACATGGGCCTCTTCGGCGCCGTCATGGCCCTCGGCACAGTAGGCGGACCGCTGCTGGGCGGGTTCATCACCGAGGGCATCGGGTGGCGATGGAACTTCTACGTGGCCATCCCGTTCGCGATCGCCGCGCTCATCATCCTGCAGATGACGCTGCACCTGCCCCACCACGCGAAGCAGAAGGCCCGCATCGACTACCTCGGGATCGTGCTGCTGTCGGTGTCGGTGTCGCTGCTGCTGGTCTGGCTCACGAACGCCGGAAAGTCGTTCGACTGGTGGAGCCTCGAGACGGTCCTCATGGCCGGGGGCGCCCTGCTCGGGGCGATCCTGTTCGTGCTCGTCGAGCTGCGCTCGCGCGAGCCGCTCATCCCGCTGTCGCTGTTCCGCAATCGCACCTTCACGCTCGCGACGATCGCCTCGATCGCGACGGGCATCGCGATGTTCGGCACCTCGGTGTTCCTCAGCCAGTACATGCAGATGGCGCGCGGGGCCACGCCCGCCGAGGCGGGTCTGATGACCCTGCCGATGATCGGCGGCCTCCTGGTCGCGTCGATCGTGGTCGGGCAGCTGATCAGCCGATTCGGGCACTGGAAGCCCTACCTGATCACCGGCAGCGTGCTGCTCATCGCGGGTTCGAGCCTTCTGGCGACCCTGCATTACGACACGCCGTTCGTGCTCGTCTCGCTGTACATGTTCCTGCTCGGCGCCGGTGTCGGAACGACGATGCAGAACCTCGTGCTGATCGTGCAGAACACCGCGCGCCCCGACGAGATGGGTGTCGCAAGCTCGGGCGTGACGTTCTTCCGCAGCCTCGGCGGCACCGTCGGCGTGTCGGTCATGGGCGCCGCCTTGGCCACCGCCGCGACCGACCTGTTCGCGTCGAGCAAGGCGGCGCTCGGGGCAGCGATCGCGGGCCTCGGCGAAGCGGGAGCCGACGTCGCCGCCCAGCTGCAGTCCGGTACCCTGCCCACCGTGAGCGCGCTGCCGCACGCCGTACGCGTCATCGTCGAAGACATCTACGCCCAGGCGATCGCGCACTCGTTCCTGATCGCGGTCCCCGTCGCGATCGTCAGCCTGATCGCGATCGTCTTCCTGCCGAACACTCCCCTGACCCGCATGACGACGTCGGAGCGGCTCGCCGCGGGTGAAGCCGACCTCGCGACCGTGAGCGCGGCCGAGGGCATGTCGGCGCTGACCGCGACCGGAACGGTTCCGGTCGGCGGCGACGAGATGGCGTCGTCCCCGAAGCGCCGCGCATAGGCTCGACGGTGATGTCCGATCAGCAGACCACGGAGGCGCGCGCCGAGGCGGTGCGCGCCCTCGAGGTCGAATTCGGGGAGCTGGCATCCCAGTTCAGGCGCCACATGCAGGACACCGCCAACCGCATCAGCCCGGGGATGCTGCCCGGCGCCTACAAGGTCCTGGGCACGATCGCGCGGCTCGGTCCGATCACGCTCTCGGCGCTGGCCGAATCACTCGTCGCCGACAAGGGCCTCGTCAGCAGAACGATCCGTGAACTCGAAGGGCTCGACCTCGTCGCTCGCACCCCCGATCCCGCGGACGGCCGGTCGAGCCTGCTCTCGATCACGGCGAGCGGCGCCACCCGGCTCGCGGATGCGCGGCGCCCGGCCGAGAACCGACTCAGCCAAGCGCTCGACGCGTGGTCGCTCGACGACATCCGCCACCTGACGGCGCTGCTGCACGCACTCTCCAGCGGCGAGGTGCCCGGCGAAGCCCTCCCCGGGAACACCGAGCGCTGACGATTCGCGGGACGGCGTGCGCTACAGCGTCGCGACGCGCGCGTCCCAGCTCTCATCGAGCGGCGGGATGGCGGGCGCCTCGGTCGAGGGTGCGACGGCCTCGCGCGTTGCCAGCGAGCGCAGGCTCGAGATCATGACATCGAGCACGTGCAGGCCGAGGGCGCCGCTGGCCTGGAGCTGCCCGGCGCCGCGAATCACCCGCGCCAGGTCGACGACCCCGAGGCCGCGGCCCTGGCCCCCGGCATCCACCGGCAGTTCGCGCTTCTCGCCACCCGCTGTCGTGAGCACCGGCGAGCCGCCGAACTGATTGGGATCCGGGAAGGCGATCGTCGCCTCGGTGCCGGTCACTTCGAGAAAGCCGTTTCGCGAGAGCGGGGAGTCGAAGCTGAAGTGGCTCACGCCGAACGTGCCGCCGGCGAAGTCGAGCAGCATCGCCACGCTTGTCGGCTCGGTGACCGCGAACCGCTCGCCGGCGCGCGGACCGGTGCGGATGCTTCGGGACTCGTGGGCGCGGTGGCCGACGGCCTGCACGCGAGCGACGGAGCCGAAGGTGTGCACAAGGGCGCTGAGGTAGTAGGGCCCCATGTCCAGAACCGGTCCCCCACCCGCCTGGAACAGGAAGTCGGGGCTCGGATGCCAGAGGTCGGGTCCGGGCGACTGCATCAGGGTCAGCGCCGACAATGGTCTGCCGATGTCGCCCCTGCGGATGGCGCGGAGCGCGGTCTGCACCCCCGAGCCGAGCGTCGTGTCGGGAGCGACTCCGAACCGGAGCCCGAGCTCGTCCGCACGGGAGACGAGCACCCCGGCGCCGGCGAGATCGAGTCCGATCGGCTTCTCGCTCCAGACATGCTTGCCGGCGTCGAGGATCGCGAGGCTCACGTCGATGTGTGCGGCGGGGATGGTGAGGTTGACGACGATCTCGACGTCGGGTTGCGCGAGCAACTCTTCGACCGTGCCCCAGCCGGGCACGCCGAACGCCGCCGCTTGCCTCGCAGCACGCCCCGTGTCGAGATCGGCGACGAACAGCACTCGCACATCGGGGTAGGTCATCAGGTGCTCCAAGTACTGGCCGCTGATCACCCCGGCGCCGATGATGCCCACGCCGACGGGCCCGCTCACGCCCGCGCTCCCAGCGCCTCGAGCGCCGCGCGGCTTCGCACCGCCGCGTCGAAGACGTCGCCGCGGAACTCGTCGAACTCGACGACGACGAGCTCGGTGGCCGGTGCCGCGGCGAGGATGTCGGTCCACGGCAGCGCGCCTTCCCCGACGGGGAGCTGGTCGAACGTGTCGGGGCTGATCGTCCCGTCCGGCGCCAGCGGGGCGTCCTTGACATGCAGGAAGCGCACCCGCGGGCCTAGTCGCTCGAGAAGCGCGGGAACGTCTTCACCGCCCTGCGCGGCCCAGTAGGCGTCCACCTCGAGCGCCACGGACTCGGGCAGGCGCGACGCGAGCCGCTCGAGGGCAGAGCCGCCGTCCATCCGGCTCGAGAGCTCCCACGCGTGGTTGTGGTACCCGAATCCGAGCCCGAACGTCGCCGCGGTCGCCGCAGCATCCGCCAGCTCATCCGCGATGCGGTCGACCGAGTCGCCGGTCACCCAGCGATCACGGTCGATCATCGGGTCGATCACCGTGACGACGCCGAGCGCCGCCGCCGCTTCGAAGGTCGGCGCCTGCTCGAGGCCGAGCACCCGGGCGTGCGCGGTCGGCGCCGACAGCCCGTTCGCTCTCAGCAGCGGTCCGATCACTGCCGCGGTCTCGGCGAGCGCGAACGGCTCGACGAGCCGGAAGCCGGCGTTCGCGGCGCGGGCGATCGCCGCGGGCGCGTCGGCGGCGATCGCCTCGCGAAGGGAATAGAGCTGCAGGGAGATGGCCGGCGTGGGCACGGATCGGTTCCTCGTGTGGGGGTTGTCGGGGTTTCAGGATGCCGCATCGCGCGGCGACGTGCGGTCACCGCGCAGGCGGGTTTAGCCGCACGGTAGCACCCGCGTAACACGGGCGAGACAATGTGCGGGTTGACTGGGGTCAAAGGTTGCGCGCACCTCGCCGACGAGGTTCGGCCTACCCCAACGCACGCAGAAGGAGCGCCGGATGAGATTCCGCCCCCTGCGCTCAGCCACCGCCCCCGAGGCCGTCGCCGAGCTCGTTCCCGATCCACCGGCCGAGATGCGAGCGGCCGTGATCGATGAGACCGGAGAGCCGTCTGCGCTGCACACCGCGGTCGTTCCGGTTCCCTCCCCCGTGCTGAGCGAGGTGCTGGTGCGCGTCGTCGCGGCGGGAGTCAACCCGATCGATGCGAAAACGCGCGCGGGCCGGGGCGTCTCCGCGGCGATCGGCGGCTTCCCCGCCGTGCTCGGCTACGACTTCAGCGGGATCGTCGTGCGCTCCCCCTACGAGGCGCATCCCCTGCAGCCGGGGACCGCCGTCTTCGGCATGTCCGCCTTCCCGCGCACGGGCGGAGCGTATGCCGAGTACGTCGTCGTGCCTTCCCTCTCGGTCGCGCGCAAGCCGTCGTCGCTGTCCCACGTCGAGGCCGCGGGCGTTCCTCTGGCCGCGCTCACCGCCTGGGGCCTCGTCGTCGAGACCGCGCACGCCCACGAGGGCCAGAGGATCCTGATCCATGCCGGCAGCGGCGGCGTCGGGCACTTCGCGGTTCAGTTCGCCGCCTACTTCGGCGCCCATGTCACCGCCACCGCGTCCGGGGCGAACGCCCCCTGGCTGCGCGAGCTCGGCGCCGCGGTCGTCATCGACTACACGACCACCCGATTCGAGGATGTCGTCAGCAACGTCGACGTCGTGATCGACCTCGTCGGCAACGTCCGCGAGAACACGGGCACGCGCTCGCTCGGTGTGCTGCGCCCGGGCGGACTCCTCATCGAGGTTCCGACGGGCGGCTGGGAGGGCTACGCCGACGCCGCGGCCGAGGCCGGGGTGCGGGCCACGAGCTACAAGGTGATCCCGGACGGCGGGGCGCTGGCCACGATCGGCCGGCTGCTCGATTCGGGGTCGGTTCAGGTCTATATCGACCGGGTGTTCGACCTCGGCGAGGCGGCGGCGGCGCACGCGGAGATCGAGCACGGGCACACGCGCGGCAAGGTGGTTCTTCGCGTCAGCGACGACTGACCGCTCTCACGCGAGCACGCGCGCCGCCTCGGCGGCGATCTCCTCTGCGATCTCGCTGAGCAGCGGTGAGCGCAGGTTCCACTGCTGCCAGTACAGGGCGACCGAGATGACCGGATCTCCCAGCCGCACGAGCCGTCCGTCGGCCAGGGCGTCGGCGGACTGAACGGCGGGCAGCATCCCCCACCCCAGTCCCGACACCACGGCAAGGGCGAAGTCGTGCGATGCCGGCACGTAGTGCCGCGTCAGGTCATCGGCCACGACACCACGAGCCCGGAGCCAGTCCGTCTGCAGGCCGTCGCGGCGATCGAAGTCCACCAACGGGGCGCGCGCGAGCGCGGCGGCGTCCACCCCTTCGGGCAGCCACCGCGCGACATAGTCCGGCGTCGCGACCGCCTCGTAGGCGAGCACCCCCAGCGGGCTCACCCGGCAGCCGGCCACCGGTGTGCTCTGCGAAGTGACGGCCCCCATGACCGTGCCAGATTCGAGCAGCGCGGCCGTGAAGTCCTGGTCGTCGCGATGCACGTCGAACACGACCGGATGCCGCCGCGACAGCCGCGCGAGCGGCGCGAGGAACCACGTGGCCATGCTGTCGGCGTTCACCGCGAGAGGGATCGTGACGACACGCTCCCCGGCCTCGCCGAGGTCGAGGGCCGCGGCGGTGTCGTGGTCGAGCAGCGCGACCTGGCGGGCGAGCCGGACGACCGCCTCGCCCGCCGGCGTGGCCGCGGCGGGCTTCGAGCGGACGAGCAGCACCCGCCCCAGTTGCTGCTCGAGCGATTTGATCCGCTGGCTGATGGCCGAGGGCGACACGTTGAGCCGCCGCGCCGCCGCTTCCAGCGTTCCCTCGTCGATGACGGCGGCCACGGTCGCGGCCAGTTCGGGATCGATCCTCATGTGAAGCGATGCTAATGCCTCATAAGGTTTCCTCGCTGGCGCTAATCACTGCGAGGTTCCTAGCCTGAAGCGGTGACTTCTCTGCTCGCCGGGCTCGCCGTCGGCCTCTCGCTCATCGTGGCCATCGGCGCCCAGAACGTCTTCGTGCTCCGTCAGGGCATCCGCCGCGAGCACGTGCTCGCCGTCGTGCTGGTCTGCGCGGTGTCCGATGCCGTGCTGATCGGCGCCGGTGTGATGGGCATCGGCTACGCGCTGCAGGCCGTCCCCTGGCTCATCGACGCCGCCCGCTGGCTCGGCGCGGCGTTCCTCATCGGCTACGGCCTGTTGGCGGCGCGACGGGCCGGAAAGCCCGCGGGCGAAGGCCTCGTCGCAACCGCCGACGACGAATCCCCGACGCGCACGGGGGCCGGCGGCGGGGTCGCGACGGTGGTCGTGGTGGCTCGCCCGGCGCTTGCCCCCACTGTCCTGACGTGCCTCGCGCTGACGTGGCTGAACCCGCACGTGTACCTCGACACGGTCTTCCTGCTCGGATCCATCGCGTCGACGTACGAAGACCAGCGCTGGCTCTTCGCCGCCGGCGCCGTCGCCGGGAGCGTCGCGTGGTTCTTCGGGCTGGGGTTCGGGGCGCGCTACCTCGGGCAGTGGCTGAGGTCCCCGAAGTCGTGGCGCATCCTCGACGCGATCATCGCCGCCGTCATGATCGGGCTCGGCATCAGCCTGGCGATACCGGCGTTCGCCTAGGCCATCGGCCTCTCGCCTGCGAACCCCGCGGAAGGCACGATGGAGGCATGAGACGCGTGCACGTGGTGGTCACCGGCGATGTTCAGGGCGTGGGCTACCGCTACACCCTGCGGTTGATCGCCGTCGAGGCCGGCGTCGCCGGCTGGGTGCGCAACCGCCGCGACGGAGCCGTCGAGGCCGAGATCGAGGGCGCCCCGGCACAACTCGATCAGGTGCTCGCGTGGATGGCGGAGGGCCCGCCGGGCTCGCGCGTCGACGACGCGCGGGTGACGGATGCCGCGCCCACCGGCGAGCGCGGGTTCGAGGTGCGGCGAGACGCCTGATCCCGGCGTTGCCGCTGACACGGCGCAAGGGGCCCCACCCGGAGGTGGAGCCCCTTGCGTGCAGAGGGTTCAGTCTCAGATGGCGTTGACATCCAGCGGGATGCCGGGGCCGAACGTCGTCGACACCGCACCCTTCTGGATGTAGCGGCCCTTCGAGCTGGACGGCTTGAGGCGCACGATCTCCTCGAGCGCGGCGGCGATGTTCTCGTCGAGCTGCTCGGCCGAGAACGACGCCTTGCCGACGACGAAGTGCACGTTGGCGTGCTTGTCGACGCGGAACTCGATCTTTCCGCCCTTGATCTCCTCGACGGCCTTGGCCGGGTTGGGGGTCACGGTGCCGGTCTTCGGGTTGGGCATGAGGCCGCGGGGGCCGAGCACCTTTCCGAGACGACCGACCTGGCCCATGAGCTCGGGAGTCGAGACGGCGGCGTCGAACGCGGTGTAGCCGCCGGCGACCTTCTCGATGAGCTCAGCGCCGCCGACCTCGTCGGCACCCGCCGCGAGCGCAGCCTCGGCCGCGGGGCCGGTGGCGAACACGATGACGCGGGCGGTCTTGCCCGTGCCGTGCGGGAGGATGACGGTGCCGCGCACCATCTGGTCGGCCTTGCGGGGATCGACGGCGAGCTTGAGCGCTACCTCGACGGTCGAATCGAACTTCGCCGATCCGGTCTGCTTCGCGAGCGCGACGGCCTCGGTCGGGGTGTAGAACTTGTCCGCGTCGATCTTCGCCGCGGCGGCCTGATAAGCCTTGGACTTTGCCATGATCTTCTCCCCTTCCTACTGCTCGACCGTGATGCCCATGGAGCGGGCGGTGCCGGCGATGATCAACGAGGCGGCCTCGATGTCGTTCGCGTTCAGGTCGGGCATCTTGGCTTCGGCGATCTCGCGCACCTGGGCCTTGGTCAGCTTGGCGACCTTGACCGTGTGCGGGGTCGACGATCCCTTGGCGACGCCGGCGGCCTTCTTGATGAGCTCCGCGGCGGGCGGGGTCTTCAGGATGAACGTGAAGCTGCGGTCCTCGTAGACGGTGATCTCGACGGGGATGACGTTGCCGCGCTGGGCCTCGGTGGCGGCGTTGTACGCCTTGCAGAACTCCATGATGTTGACGCCGTGCTGACCGAGCGCGGGCCCGATCGGCGGCGCCGGGTTGGCGGCGCCGGCTTTGATCTGGAGCTTGATCAGGCCGGTCACCTTCTTCTTGGGTGCCATTCTCTTTCCTTTCATCGAATCGGATGCAAGCACCCGGTTCTCCCGCGAACCCGGCATCTCCGGGCTGCGGTCGTCTCCGTGCACGCCGAAGCGGCACGCAAACCACACAAGTCTACGCGATCAGCGGAGCTCGTCCGCACGCGCCTGCGCGTCGCGATGCAGATGGACGGCCGTTCTCGGCGTGTGTGGCTCAGATCATCTTGGTGACCTGGTCGAACGACAGCTCGACCGGGGTCTCGCGCTCGAAGAGCGACACGAGCACGGTGAGCTTGCCGCTCTCGGGCTTGATCTCGCTGATCGTGCCGGGCAGGCCCGCGAACGAGCCTTCCTTGATCGTGATGGTCTCGCCGACTTCGAAGTCGACCTCGGCCGGGATGCTGCGCGCCTGCGTCGCGGCGCCCTTGGTGGCGCCCCCCGACTTGGTCTGCGCGACCTCCTTGACCTCGACGAGGGACTTCAGCATCGTGAAGGCCTCTTCGAAGCGGAGTGGCGTGGGGTTGTGGGCGTTGCCCACGAAGCCGGTCACACCGGGCGTGTGGCGCACAACCGACCAGGTGTCTTCGTTCAGTTCCATGCGCACGAGCACGTAGCCCGGGATGCGCACGCGCGTGACCATCTTGCGCTGGCCGTTCTTGATCTCGACGACGTCCTCCATGGGGACCTCGATCTGGTAGATGTCTTCCTCTACCTCGAGCGTCGACTTGCGCTGTTCGATGTTGGCCTTGACCTTGCGCTCGAAGCCCGCGTACGAGTGGATGACGTACCACTTGCCGGGGAGGGTGCGCAGCTCGGCGCGGAACGACTCGTAGGGATCGGCGTCCTCGTCGAGCTCGGAGTCGACATCCGCCTCCGCGTCGGCACCGGTCTCGGCACCCGCTTCCGCGTCGTCCACGACGGCGGCCGCGGCATCCACGTCTTCGACGAAGTCTTCGTCGAGCACGGGCGCGTCGGGCTCGCCGTTGATGTCGGGACCGTCGTACGGGGTCACGTCTTCGGCGTGCTCGGCGGCCTCGTCGGCCGCTTCCTCGGCAAGGGAGTCATTGAGCACCTCGGCCGCGGCTTCGGTTTCTGCGGCCTCGTCGAGGTTCAGTGCGTCGTTCACGATGGCGTCTGCTTCCGGGTCGTCGATGTCGATGTCTTCGTCGTCGCCGGACTCTTCGTCTTCGGCCACGATGTGGAGGGCGACGTGCTCAGCGGCCTCGACGGACCGCTCCTCCGCAGCGAGGACGTTGCCCTCCTGCGCCTCGTCATCCTCGCTGGACTGCTCTGCGGCGGTCGCCCAGTCGGCGTCGTCGACATATCTTTCGGACACTGCGATCTCTTTCGTTCGTGTGGCGGGCACCTGCATGAGGTGTTTTCCCGCGTGCGCCGCCGAAGCGACTGCTCAGGAATTCACGGCCTGGCCGGGAACCCCGAAGACGACCGTGGTCACCCACGAGAACAGCAGGTCGAGGCCGTAGACGAGCGCCATCATGATGACCACGAATGCGAGCACGACCGCCGTGAATTTCAGGAGCTCCTGGCGGGTGGGGGTGACGACCTTGCGGAGTTCCGCGAAGACCTGACGGATGAACACCGCGATGCGCGTGAAGATGTTCGGCTTCTTCTCGCGCGTGGCGCCGCTCGTCGCGACGATCTCGCCTCCCGGCGCGTCCTGGACCATCCTGAATGTACCTTTCGTGTGTCAGCGTGGGCTGACGCGCAGGGCGGACAGGAATCGAACCTGCAACCTGCGGTTTTGGAGACCGCTGCTCTGCCAATTGAGCTACCGCCCTAGAGACCGTTCGGCCTCGGGATGCCCGCGCTTTTCCGCCGCACTGTGTGAGAGGATTTCGGCCCGATCGCGGGCACGGCGAAAGAATGCAGACTTCAACTGCATCCACCAGTCTACGGCATGCCCCCGCCCGGGTCGAACCGCCCCCGGCCCTCAGGCACCGACGCGGATGAGCTTCTTGTTGACGAACTCGTCGGCCGCGAGCAGCCCCATCTCGCGCCCCGTGCCGCTGCGCTTGACGCCGCCGAACGGCAGCTCGGGGCTGTCGGCGAGCACGACGTTGACGTAGACCATGCCGGCATCGATGCGGTCGACGAGGCGCTCCGCCTGCTCCTCATCGGTCGTGAAGACGTAGGAGCCGAGGCCGAACGGGGTGTCGTTGGCGACGGCGATAGCCTCGTCCTCGTCGGCGACGCGGTAGACGATGCCGACCGGCCCGAAGAACTCTTCGTGATGGGCATCCATCTCGGGCGTGACGTTCGTCAGCACGGTGCCTGGGAAATACGCGCCATCGCGCTTGCCCCCGGCGACGAGGGTCGCGCCCTGCGCCACGGCGCGGTCGACCTGCTCCTGCAGGCGCTCGGCGGCGGTCACGGACGACAGCGGCCCGAGCACGGTGTCTTCGGCGAAGGGATCGCCGACCTTCGCCCCCGTCATCTGCGCGGTGAACTTCTCGAGGAACGCGTCGTACAGCCCGTCCGCGATGATGAACCGCTTGGCCGCGTTGCACGACTGACCGGTGTTGTCGAGCCGGGCGGCGGCGGCGGCCTCCACCGCCCCGTCGAGGTCGTCGGTCGACAGCAGGATGAACGGGTCGGATCCGCCGAGCTCGAGCACGACCTTCTTCAGGTTGCGCCCGGCGACCTCGGCGACGGCCGAGCCGGCTCGTTCCGATCCCGTGAGCGAGACGCCCTGCACACGGGGGTCGGCGATGATCGTCGCGGCCTGATCGTTCGACACGAAGACGTTGACGTAGGCGCCCTCCGGGAACCCGGCGTCGAGGTGGATCTTCTCGAGCGCCGCGGCCGACTCGGGGCACTGGCCGGCGTGCTTGAGCAGGATGGTGTTGCCGACGATCAGGTTCGGTGCGGCGAAGCGGGCGACCTGGTAGTACGGGAAGTTCCACGGCATGATGCCGAGCAGCGGCCCCAGCGACGACCGGCGGATGACGGCCGTGCCCTCACCCAGGATCGCGATCGGGGCGTCCTTCATGATCTCCTCGGCGTTGTCGGCGTAGTACTCGACGATGTCTGCGGCGAAGTCGACCTCTCCGAGGGCGGCCTCGCGCGGTTTGCCCATCTCCCGCACGATGATGTCGGCGAGCTCGTCCCGGCGCTCGCGATGCAGCTCGGCGACGCGACGCACGAGGGCGGCACGCTCAGCGACCGTGGAGGTGCGGGACCAGTCGCGGTGGGCGGCCGTAGCGGCCGCGATCGCCTTCTCCACCTGCTGGTCGGTGAAGGTCGCGTAGGTGGCCAGGGTCTCACCCGTTGCTGGGTTGACGACGGTGTATTCGCTCATTGATTCTCCGATCATTGCCCGCGTCAGTCGACGGGGATCAGTGTGTACTTGGTCGACAGGTATTCGTGGATGCCCTCGAGGCCGCCCTCGCGGCCCATGCCGGACTGCTTGACGCCGCCGAAGGGCGCGGCGGCGTTCGAGACGACGCCGACGTTCAGGCCCATCATCCCGGTCTCGAGCTTGTCGATCATCCGGTGGCCGCGCTGCAGGTCCTGCGTGAAGACATAGGCGACGAGGCCGTACTCGGTGTCGTTGGCGAGACGCACGGCCTCGTCCTCGTCGGCGAAGGTCGCGATGGCGAGCACGGGTCCGAAGATCTCCTCGCGCAGGATGTCGCTTCCGGCGACCACGCCCGAGACGACGGTGGGCTCGAAGAACGTTCCTCGGCCCTCGATCGCCGACCCGCCCGCGAGTACGGTGGCGCCGCGCGCCACGGCATCGTCGACGAGTTCGGATGCCTTCGCGACTGCCTTGCCGTCGATGAGCGGGCCGATCTGCACGCCGTCCTCGGTGCCGCGGCCGATGCGCATCGCCGAGACGCGCTCCGCGACCCGCGAGGCGAACTCGTCGGCGATCGCCTCGTGCACGATGAAGCGGTTCGCCGCTGTGCACGCCTGGCCGATGTTGCGGAACTTCGCCAGCATCGCGCCGTCCACCGCCTTGTCGAGATCGGCGTCTTCGAAGATCACGAACGGGGCGTTGCCGCCGAGCTCCATCGAGACGCGCAGCACCCGTTCGGAGGCCTGGGCGATGAGTTTGCGCCCCACCTCGGTCGAGCCGGTGAACGACAGCTTGCGCAGCCGCGGGTCGGCGATGATCGGCGCCGACACCGAACCCGACGACGAGGTCGTGATCACGTTGACGACGCCCGCGGGCAGGCCCGCCTCCTCGAGGATCTTCGCGAAGAAGAGGGTCGTCAGAGGTGTGAGCTCGGGCGGCTTGATGACGACCGTGCACCCGGCGGCGAGCGCGGGAGCGATCTTGCGCGTCGCCATCGCGAACGGGAAGTTCCACGGCGTGATGAAATACGACGGGCCCACGGGGCGCTGGGAGACGACCATGCGGCCGCTGCCCTCGGGATTGAGCCCGTAGCGGCCGGTGATGCGCACCGCCTCCTCCGAGAACCAGCGCAGGAACTCGCCGCCGTAGACGACCTCGCCGCGAGACTCTGCGAGCGGCTTGCCCATCTCGACGGTCATCAGCAGTGCGAGGTCTTCTTTGTGCTCCTGCACGAGGTCGAAGGCCCTGCGCAGGATGTCGCTGCGAGTTCTCGGCGGCGTCGCCGCCCAGGCATCCTGAGCCGCCACAGCGGCATCCAGGGCGCGGGCCCCGTCCTCGACGCTCGCGTTCGCGATGGAGCGGATGATCGCACCCGTCGAGGGGTCGCGCACATCGAGCGTTGCACCGCCGGCGGCGCTCACCCACTCGCCGCCGATGAAGAGGCGGTCTGGCACCGATTCGAGCAGTGCGGTCTCGCGTTCGTCAGCCATGTTCATGGATTCCTCTCGGTCGGGTCATGCGCGCGCCGCCTCGATGATGTGCTGCGCGGACGCTCTGCCCATGCGGATCGCGCCATCGACGTGCTGGTAGCCCGCCCCCGCGATGTCGCTGCAGGCGAAGTGGAGGGGGCCGACCGGGGTGCGCAGATCGGCGCCGTAGCGGTGCAGTCCGCCGAGGTCGAAGCTCGCGGCGTACGCGCCGCGGGTCCACTCCTCGCTCCCCCAATCGCTCTCGTAGTAGACCACCGGGTGCTTGGCCTGCTCGCCGTAGTAGTGCGAGAGCGACTCGAGGATGCGCTCCTTGCGCTCTTCGGCCGACAGGGCGAACACGTCGTCGGCGTTCTGGTCGGAGACGAACGCCACCAGGGTGCCGCGCGCATCGCCGTGGTTGGTGTTGTCATACGCCTCGTGCGAGAGCTCGTACGGGCTGAACGCCGTGCCCGAGAGCCCGCTGTCGCGCCAGAACGGGGTCTCGTAGACGGCGTGCACCTTGATGACGAATCCCATCGAGATGTGCTGGTGCAGTTGGTGCTGGCGCCGCGGCAGCGGGGGCACGAACGACACCCGGTCATAGAGCACCGGCGCGAGGGCCAGGATGCCGAACCTGGCGCGGACCGTCATCCCGTCGGCGATCGCGGTGACGCCGCCGTCGGCACCCCACTCGAGCGTGCGCACGGGCTGGCCGAGGTACACGTCCTCGCCGAGCCTCTCCGCGAGCAGCAGCGGCACCTGCTGCAACCCGCCCACGACGCGCTCGTCGAGGATGAAGTCGGCGTCGACGAGATGGCTGAAGCTCCCGGCGCTGGCGGCCATGAGCAGCGCCTGCAGGGTCGAGAAGGCGTGCGCGGGCTTGGTCAGCATCGCCCCGGCGATGAACAGCGCGATGTTGTCGCGCGCCTCCTGGTCGTCGGTCTGAGCGGCCAGCCACGCCTCGAACGAGATCCTGTCGAGCGCCTCCGCATCGGGGTGCTCCCACGGCCGGTCCGGATCCATCAGCGCGACCATCGCGTCGAGCTTGTCGATGAGTTCGACCATGGTCTTCTCGGTCGCCGGCGGCACGGGGAAGAGCTCGCCGGTGAACCGCGTCAGCTCGCCGGCCTTGTTGATGTAGACGCTGTCGCCCTCGCGGTAGCGGCTGTATGTCTCGAGGCCGAGCTCGGCGATCGTCTCCTTGAGGGCGTCCTGGTCGGGCGAGACCCATTGCCCGCCGATCTCGAGCGTCGCGCCGTCGATGTCGTCGGTCCAGAGCCGGCCGCCGACGCGGTCGCGCGCCTCGAGTACGGCCACCGAGAGACCTGCCCGCCTCAGCTCGTTCGCCGCGGTGAGGCCGGCCGCGCCGGCGCCCACGATGACGACGTCGCGCGTGATCTCGGTCATGGGGACTCTATTCCTTCTTCGGACTCTTCGGGACTCTTCGGACTCTTCGGACGCTGCGGAGCGGAGCTCTACGCGTTCGCCAGGGCCTCGGCGACGATGTCGAGGCCCTCGCGGAGGAGGGCATCGGGAATCGACAGGGGCGGCAGGAAGCGGATGACGTTGCCATAGGTGCCGCAGGTCAGAACGATGACGCCCTCGGCGATCGCCGCCTTCGCGACCTTCGCCGTGAGCGCGGCGTCGGGCTCGCCCGTGGCCGGATCCACGAACTCCGCCGCGACCATGGCGCCCCGTCCCCGCACGTCGCCCACGCGCGGGTCGGAGGCCTGGAGTGCGCGGAGGCGTTCGGTGAGGATCGCACCCACCTCCTGCGCGCGCTCGATGAGCCCGTCGTTCTCGAACGCGTCGATCGTCGCGACCGCGGCGGCGCACGCGATCGGGTTTCCGCCGTACGTGCCGCCGAGACCGCCCGCGTGCGAGGCATCCATGATGTCGGCACGCCCCGTCACGGCGGCCAGCGGCAGCCCGCCCGCGATGCCCTTGGCCGTTGTGATCAGATCGGGCACGATGCCCTCGTGCTCGCTCGCGAACATGGCGCCCGTGCGCCCGAAGCCGGTCTGCACTTCGTCGGCGATGAAGACGACGTCATTGGCGCGGCACCAGTCCATGATCGCGGGCAGGAAGCCCTCGGCCGGGACGATGAATCCGCCCTCGCCGGGAATCGGCTCGATGATGACCGCCGCCAGGTTGTCGGCCCCGATCTGCTTCTCGATGAGCGAGATCGAGCGCCTCGCAGCCTCGGGGCCGCTCAGACCATCGCGGTAGGGATACGACAGCGGCGCGCGGTAGATCTCGGGGGCGAACGGTCCGAACCCGCTCTTGTAGGGCATGCTCTTCGCTGTCAGCGCCATCGTCAGATTCGTGCGGCCGTGGTACCCGTGGTCGAAGGCGACGACGGCCTGCTTGCCGGTGTGCTTGCGGGCGATCTTCACGGCGTTCTCCACCGCCTCGGCGCCCGAGTTGAACAGCGCGCTCTTCTTCTCGTGGTCGCCGGGGGTCACGCGGTTGAGCGCTTCTGCCACCGCGACGTACGACTCGTATGGCGAGATCATGAAGCACGTGTGGGTGAACTGGGCGACCTGCGCCTGCACCGCCTCGACGACGCGCGGGTGGGCGTTGCCCACCGTCGTCACGGCGATGCCCGCGCCGAGATCGATCAGCGAGTTGCCGTCGGCGTCGACGACCACGCCGCCGCCCGCGGCCACGGCGGCCACCGGAACCGTGTGCCCGACCCCGGCGGCGACGGCGGCGGCCTTCCGCGCGAGCAGCTCTTGCGAACGCGGCCCGGGAAGCGGGGTGACGAGGCGGCGCTCCTGCGGCAGCGCGGGTCCGCCGAGGGGCGCGGTGTGCAGGGTGCCATCGACGATGCTCATTTCGCCACCGTAGGCCGATGCCGCTCACCCCGCACTCGCCAGGGTGTACATACCGAACCTCACGATGAGACAGCGTGTATAGGATGCGAGCATGGCCGACACCGTGCTGGACGCCCCCACCCTCCGCGCCCTGCTCCGACGCCGCGACCTCGGGCTGACGCTCAGGGGCGACGAAGCCGCCCTCGCGCCCGATGCCCTGGACATCCCGCTGCGGTGGGTGCACAGCTCCGACCTCATCGACCCGACGCCGTTCCTCTCGGAGGGACTGCTGCTGCTCACCACCGGCACCCAGTTCGCCTCCGGGTCGGAGTCCGACACCGATGGCGCGTACCGTGCGTACGTCACGCGACTGCGCGGCCGCGGGGTGGCCGGTCTCGGCTTCGGCACGGAGGTCGTGCGCGCCGGCATCCCTCCCCTCCTGATCGACGCGTGCGCCGACGCCCGGCTGCCGATCTTCGAGGTGCCGTATCGAACGCCCTTCATCGCGGTGGCCCGCGCCAACGCCGAGGCCATCGCGGCGGAGTCGTACGCGCGCCGCAGCTGGTCGCTGGCCGCGCAGCGAGCGATCTCGCTGGCCGCCCTTCGTCCCGACGGGCTCGGGGCGGGGCTCGCCGAGCTCGCCCGGCAGCTCGACACCTGGGTGGGGCTGTATGACACCGCGGGCACGCTCGCCCGTCGGCATCCGGCCGGCGCGCTGGATGCGGCGACCCAGGCCCACCTCGATCGGGAGGCGGCCGCCGTGCTCCGGCGCGGGGCGCGCGCCGCGTCGGCGATCCGGGTCGATGGCCGCGCATTCACCCTTCAGACGCTGGGGCGGGGCGGGCACCTTCGCGGCGTACTGGCGATCGCCTCGGAGGGCATGGATCAGGAGGCCCGGGGAGTCGTCACGTCCGTCATCGCTATGGTCGGGCTCGCCCTCGAGCAGACGCACGACCTCGCCCGCGGCCGCGGGCTCCTCCGCGCGGGCCTCGTGCAATCGCTGCTCTCGGACGATCCGTCGATCGCCCGGCGCGTCGCTCGCGATGCGTGGGGCGGGCTCCCTGTCGCCCCCATCGTCGTCGCGCTCGCGGAGACGTCCAGCCGCAACGCCGACACCGTCTCGGCGTTCCTCGAACTCCGTGCGGAACAGCCCGGCGGCGACACCCGGCGTGCGGAAGACCCGGCGCCCAGGGTCTTCTTCGGCCGGGCCGACGACGGCCTCCTGATCTGCACCGAAGCGGCCGAGCCCTCGCTCATCGACGATCTCGCCAGGGCGTTCGATCTCCGCGTCGGCGTCTCGGAGCCCGCCCGCTACGACGAGTTCTCCCGCGCGTACGCCCAGGCGCGCTCGGCGCTTCTCGAAGGATCGGCCGGCGTGACGCACTTCTCGGACGTTGCCCGCAAGGGGCTTCTCGCCCTCGCCGACGCCGGCCTCGCGCGCATCTTCGCGCAGGCGGCGCTCGCTCCGCTGCTGGCGCACGACCGCGAACACCGCACCGAGCTGGTCGAGACCGTGCGGGTCTGGCTCGAGAACGACGCCAAGGGGGATGCCGCGGCGCGGGCCCTCGGCATCCACCGCCATACCGTGCGCGCACGGATCGGGCAGGTCGAGCGCCTGATCGACCGCGACCTGAGCGGCTTCGCCGCGCGCGCCGAGCTGTGGGCGGCGCTGCAGCTGTCGTCCTGACCCACCGCCCCGGCGCTCAGCGCGGCGCGTGCGCCTCCAGGAACTCATAGACATCCGTCGAGTCCACGCCCGGGAACGATCCGGTGGGCAGGGTGGCGAGCAGGGTCCGGGGCGTGCGCACGTTCGGCCACGCCTGATCGCGCCAGGCCGCCTCGAGCTGCGCAGGCGGGCGTCTGCAGCACACCTCCACGGAGTGGCGCGAGATCCCGCGGTTCGGCGAGTCCCGGCCGATGAACCACTTCGTGTCGTCGAAGCGCACGCCCACGCTCACCGAGTGGGCTCCTTCGCTGGATGCCTCCACCCTGGCCGTGCACCAGTAGGTGCCGTTGCCGGTGTCGGTGTACTGGTAGTACGGATTGAACTTGTCATCGACGTCGAACACGACGCGACTGGTCCAGCGGCGACAGCACAGCTGGCCCTCGATGGCGCCGAGGCGGTCGGTCGGGAAGTTGACGTCGTCGTTCTCGTACGCCTTCGTGATCGTGCCGGATTCGTGCACCTTGAGGAAGTGCACCGGGATGCCGAGATGTCTCGTCGCGAGGTTCGTGAAGCGGTGTGCCGCGGTCTCGTACGAGACGGAGTAGGCGTCGCGGAGGTCTTCGATCGAGACCGCGCGGCGGGCTTTCGCCTCCTGCAGGAAAGGGACGGCGTGCTCCTCGGGGATGAGCAGCGCGCCGGTGAGGTAGTTCGTCTCGACCCGCTGCCGGAGGAACTGCGCGTAGGACGTCGGCTCGCTGTGCCCCAGGATGCGACTCGACAGGGCCTGCAGCACGGAGGTGCGCGGGTCGCCCCTGGTGGTGAGGGTGCTCGAGAGGTAGAGCCGGCCGTTCTTCAGGTCGGCCACGCTTCGGGTGGTCTGCGGCAGATCGGGCACGTAGTGCAGGGTGAACCCGAGGTGCGCGGCGATGTCGGAGGCGGTGCGCTGCGTGAGCGGACCACCGGGGTGGTCGACGGCGTCGAGGATCCGCCGCGCGTGGGTCTCGAGCTCTTCGAAGTAGTTGTCCTGCCGCCGCATCAGGTGCCGCAGCTCGACGTTCGCGCGCCGCGCCTCCTCGGGGGTGGCCGCGCGCTCGTCGCGGAGCCGCTCGATCTCGCCCTGCAGCGCGAGCATCGTCTGCAGCGCCTCGGTCGGGACGGCCTTGCCGATGCGGAAGGGCTCGATGCCCAGAGCCTGGAACGTCTGGCCCTTCATCGAACGCTCGAGCGCGATCTCGAGGGAGGACCGCTCGTCGAGGGGCTCGGATTCGAGAAGGGCGTCGAGGCTCGCGCCGAGCGCCCGCGCGATCGCCTGGAGCAGCGTCAGCTTCGGCTCCCGCTTGCCGTTCTCGATCATCGACAGCTGGCTCGGCGCGCGATCGACCGCGGTGGCGAGTTCGTCGAGGGTCATTCCCCGCGCCGTGCGCAACTGGCGGATGCGGCGGCCGATGGTCAGCGCGTCGGTGTGGGTGTCGACATCCATCGCCATGTGTACTCCCGAATTGTTGGCGTGCAGCACTGTTAGCGTGCAGCGCATTCTGTCACAAAAGCAGAAGATCAGTCAAAGTTCACACGGCATATGGCTGCTTCTCCTTGAAAACTTCACTCAGAGTTGAGTCAAGTCTCCGCGACATCCGGCACTCACCACCAGGAAGGACAGGGCCATGACTCCCACCGCCACAGGCACCGCGCCCACGACGAACCCCATCCCGACCAGCACCGCCGCCCCCTCCATCGAGGTCATCGGCCGCATCGGCACGCGGTACGACGAGATCCTCACTCCGGAGGCCGTCGCGTTTCTCACCGAGCTGCACCAGCACTTCAGCGCACGCCGCCACGACCGCCTCGCCGACCGCATGCGCCGCCGGTTCGAGATCGGCAATGGACACGACCCGCAGTTCCGCAGTGAGACCCGGCACATCCGCGAAGACACCGAGTGGCAGGTCGCCGGAGCCGGTCCTGGGCTGGAGGACCGTCGTGTCGAGATCACCGGTCCGACCGACCCGAAGATGACGATCAATGCCCTGAACTCCGGCGCGAAGGTGTGGCTGGCCGATCAGGAGGACGCCACGAGCCCGACCTGGAAGAACGTCATCGAGGGGCAGCTGTCGCTGCGCGATGCGATCCGCGGCGAGCTCGAGTTCACGAGCCCGGAAGGCAAGCGCTACGCGGTCACCGCCGAAGAGACGCCCACGATCGTGATGCGCCCGCGCGGCTGGCACCTGATCGAGCACCACCTCCGATTCACCGACCGCACCGGTCGCGAAATGGCGGCATCGGGCTCGCTCGTGGACTTCGGTCTCTACTTCTTCCACAACGCGAAGCAGCTCATCGAGGCCGGCCGCGGCCCGTACTTCTACATCGCCAAGCTCGAGTCGAGCGAAGAGGCGAAGCTGTGGGACGACGTGTTCACGTTCAGCGAGCGCTATATCGGCATCCCCCACGGCACGATCCGCGCGACCGTGCTGATCGAGACGCTGCCGGCGGCCTTCGAGATGGAGGAGATCCTCTTCGAGCTGCGCGACCACATCGCGGGGCTGAATGCGGGTCGTTGGGACTACATCTTCTCGATCATCAAGAACTACCGCGGCCGCGGGGCTCGTTTCGTCCTGCCCGACCGCAGCGAGGTCACCATGACGGTGCCCTTCATGCGGGCCTACACCGAGCTGCTCGTGCAGACGTGCCACAAGCGCGGCGCCTTCGCGATCGGCGGCATGAGCGCCTTCATCCCGAACCGCCGCGACCCGGAGGTGACGGCGCTGGCATTCGAGAAGGTCGCCGCCGACAAGAAGCGTGAGGCCGGCGACGGCTTCGACGGCACCTGGGTGGCCCACCCCGACCTCATCCCGGTCGCACGTGCCGAGTTCGACGCGGTGCTGGGCGACCGGCCCAACCAGCTGGACCGCAAGCGTCCCGAGGTGAACGTCTCAGCGGCCGACCTGATCGACGTGCACATCGGGCGGCCGATCACGGCGGCGGGCGTGCACGCGAACGTGTCGGTGGCGATCCGCTACCTCGAGGCGTGGCTGCGGGGCCTCGGCGCCGTGGCGATCGACAACCTCATGGAGGATGCCGCGACCGCCGAGATCAGCCGCAGCCAGGTGTGGCAGTGGATCCACCAGGACCGCCGCACCGAGGACGGAACCGCGATCACCCGCGAGTACGTGGAGGGCCTCATCGCCGACGTGCTGGGAGCCCTCGAGCGCAGTGACGGCGACCGCTTCGACGACGCGGCGGAGATCTTCCGCGACGTCGCCCTCGGGCAGGAGTTCCCGGCGTTCCTCACGCTTCCGGCCTACTCGCGCTTCCTGATCGACGCCGAGTAACGCGTTTCCGCTCTGGCTCGCGTGAGCCGACTTCCACGACCGCAAAGGAATCAAGAAATGACTGCGTACCAAGAAGACATCGAGGCCATCGAAGCCCTCAAGGAGCAGAACGGCTCCGGCTGGGATGCCATCAACCCCGAGTACGTCGCCCGCATGCGGGCGCAGAACCGCTTCAAGACGGGCCTCGAGATCGCCCAGTACACGGCCGACATCATGCGCCGCGACATGGCAGAGTACGACGCCGACTCGTCGGTGTACACGCAGTCGCTCGGCGTCTGGCACGGCTTCATCGGGCAGCAGAAGCTCATCTCGATCAAAAAGCACCTCAAGACCACGAACAAGCGCTACCTCTACCTGTCGGGCTGGATGGTCGCCGCGCTCCGGTCAGAGTTCGGCCCCCTGCCCGACCAGTCGATGCACGAGAAGACCTCGGTGCCGGCGCTCATCGAAGAGCTCTACACGTTCCTTCGCCAGGCCGACGCCCGCGAGCTCGACCTGCTCTTCACACGGCTCGACGAGGCACACGCCGCCGGGGACGAGACCTCGGTCGAGTTCCTCCAATCGCAGATCGACAACTACGAGACGCACGTGGTGCCGATCATCGCCGACATCGACGCCGGCTTCGGCAACCCCGAAGCCACGTACCTCCTCGCCAAGAAGATGATCGAGGCGGGCGCCTGCGCCATCCAGATCGAGAACCAGGTCTCGGATGAGAAGCAGTGCGGCCACCAGGACGGCAAGGTGACGGTTCCGCACGAGGACTTCATCGCGAAGCTGACCGCGGTCCGCTATGCGTTCCTCGAGCTCGGCATCGACAACGGCATCATCGTCGCCCGCACCGACTCGCTCGGCGCCGGGCTCACGCAGAAGCTCGCCGTCACGAGCCATCCCGGAGATTTGGGCGACCAGTACAACTCCTTCCTCGATGTCGAAGAGATCTCAGAGTCTGAACTCGGCAACGGCGACGTCGTCATCAAACGTGACGGCACGCTCCTGCGCCCGAAGCGTCTGGCCAGCAACCTGTTCCAGTTCCGGGCCGGCACGGGCGAGGCGCGCTGCGTGCTGGATTGCATCACGTCGCTGCGCAACGGTGCCGACCTGCTGTGGATCGAGACCGAGAAGCCGCACGTCTCGCAGATCGCCGGAATGGTCGACGAGATCCGCAAGGTGATCCCCGACGCGAAGCTCGTCTACAACAACAGCCCGTCGTTCAACTGGACCCTCAACTTCCGCCAGCAGGTGTACGACCTGCTCGTGGAACAGGGCGAGGATGTCTCGGGCTACGACCGCGCCGATCTGATGAACGTCGGGTACGACGGCACGGAGCTCGCTCAACTGGCCGACGAGAAGATCCGCTCCTTCCAGAAGGACGGTTCGGCCCGCGCCGGGATCTTCCACCACCTGATCACACTGCCGACCTATCACACGGCGGCCCTGTCGACCGACGATCTGGCCAAGGGCTACTTCGGCGACGAGGGCATGCTTGCCTACGTGAAGGGTGTCCAGCGCCGCGAGATCCGCGAGGGGATCGCCACCGTCAAGCACCAGAACATGGCGGGCAGCGACATCGGCGACAACCACAAGGAGTACTTCGCCGGTGAGGCGGCCCTCAAGGCCGGCGGCAAGGACAACACGATGAACCAGTTCGGCTGAGCGCTGACCGAAACGACGCAACGGGAGGGGGCGGATGCTGCGGCATCCGCCCCCTCCTGTTGCGAGGTGGTTGCGAGGCGCTGCGCGGTTGATGCAGGTGATGCGCTCCTGTGATGCACGTGATGCTATCCTGACGGCATGCGAACGACTCTCTCCATCGACGACCGGCTTCTCGAGGAGGCCAAGGCGCAGGCCGTCCGGCGCGGGCAGACGCTCGGGCAGTACGTGGAGGATGCACTGCGTGCCGGTCTCACGCGGGACGAGACCGGGAACGCTCCGTCGATCCCGGTCTTCACCAGGGGGACCGGTATGCGAGCGGGCATCGACCCCAGCTCGAACCGTGCCCTCTACGATGCCCTCGACGAGGCCGGCGACCTCTCTTGATCGTGCTCGATGTGAACGTGCTGATCGCGGCGTTCCGATCCGATCATGTCCACCACACTCAGGTGCTCCCTTGGCTGCGACGCACGCTCGATGATGCGGTGCCGATCACGGCGCCCGACACGGTCTGGGTGGGCTTCGTCCGGCTCACGACGAACCACCGCATCTTCGAGGTCCCGGCCACGCTGGAGGAGTCCTTGGCGTTCGTGAGCGCGATGACCGCACAGCCGACCTACGTGCACGTCGGCGGACTGCTGCGAAACCTCGGCACATTCGTCGACGTCTGCCGAGAAGCATCCGCGATCGGAAATCTTGTGACAGACGCCTACATCGCCGCCATCGCCGTGGCCCGTGCCTGCCCCGTCGCGACGCTCGATCGTGACTTCCGCCGGTTCGAGGGCCTGAAGATCGTCACGCCCTCGCCCGCCTGACGTATCCGCGGACGTTCGGTCCAGCCGCCCCGGAGCCGCCCCGGCATCCGTCCGCGCGTCGGACTACGCTCATAGGCGTGACTGAACGCGCCCCCCTCACCCGCAAGCCCACGCTCTCGAAGAAACTGAGCGCCATCGCCGAATCGGCCACGCTCAAGGTCGACGCCAAGGCGAAGGCCCTGCAGGCCGCAGGTCGGCCGGTCATCTCCTTCGCGGCGGGCGAGCCCGACTTCGCGACGCCGCAGTTCATCGTGGATGCCGCGGCCGCCGCCCTCCACGACCCGGCGAACTTCCGCTACACGCCGGCTGCCGGGCTGCCGGTGCTGCGAGAAGCGATCGCGGCGAAGACCCTCCAGGACTCGGGTCTCGCTGTCGACCCGTCGCAGATCATCGTCACGAACGGCGGCAAGCAGGCCGTGTACCAGGCATTCCAGGCGGTCGTGAACCCCGGCGACGAGGTGCTGCTGCCTGCCCCGTACTGGACGACGTACCCCGAGGCGATCGCCCTGGCCGACGGCGTGCCCGTCGAGGTGTTCGCGGGTGCCGACCAGAACTACAAGGTCACCGTGGAGCAGCTCGAAGCGGCGCGCACCGACCGGACGACCGCGCTCGTCTTCGTATCGCCGTCGAACCCGACGGGCGCGGTCTACACTCCCGACGAAACCCGCGCGATCGGCGCCTGGGCCCTCGAGCACGGCATCTGGGTGATCTCCGACGAGATCTACCAGAACCTCGTCTACCCCTCGACGGGCTCAGGGCAGCCGGGCGACGCGTCGGCCCTCACGCGTGCCGTGTCGATCGTCGAGGCGGTCCCCGAGCTGGCCGGCCAGACGATCCTCGTGAACGGCGTCGCCAAGACCTACGCGATGACGGGTTGGCGCCTGGGCTGGATGGTCGGCCCGAAGGATGCGATCAAGGTCGCCGCGAACCTCCAGTCGCACTTGTGCAGCAACGTCAACAACATCGCGCAGCTCGCCGCGCTCGCCGCGCTCACCGGGCCGCAGGACGAGGCCGAGCAGTTCCGCCTGGCGTTCGACCGCCGCCGCCGCCTCATCGTGAGCGAACTGGCGAAGATCGAGGGAGTCACGGTACCGACCCCGCTCGGCGCGTTCTATGTGTACCCCGACGTGCGCGGCCTGCTCGGCCGTGAGTGGCGGGGCAAGACCCCGACGACGTCGCTCGAGCTTGCCGACCTCATCCTCGAGGAGGTCGAGGTGGCGGCCGTTCCGGGTGAGGCATTCGGCCCGAGCGGGTACCTCCGGCTCTCGTACGCGCTCGGCGACGACGCCCTGCTCGAGGGCGTGCGCCGCATGCAGGAGCTCTTCACGTAGAACCGCGCTACAGCTCGATGCCGACCAGTACGGGCTCGGGTTGCAGCACCAGGCCGAACTCGGACTGCACACGGCCCTGGATGAACCGGGCGAGCTCCGCGAGCTCCTCGGCGGTACCCTGGCCGCGGTTGGTGAGTGCCAGCGCGTGCTTGGTCGACAGGGCCGCGCGCGAACGCGGGAGCTTGAACCCCTTGCGCAGCCCGGAGTTCTCGATGAGCCATGCGGCGCTGACTTTCACGTCCGCGGCGACGGACGCCGGCGGCGCGACGACTCCGTCGTATGCCGACAGAGGAATGATCGTCACCGGATCGATGTCGGGGGTCATCGGCCACTGCGGGCACTCGGCCGGGAGCGTGCGGGCGAACGACGCCGACACCACGGCGTTCTGAAAGAACGATCCGGCGCTGTACGTGTCGGGGTCGGCGTCATCGAGCACCATGCCCTTCGAGCGCCGCACCGCGAGCACGTGATCCCGCACCCACGCGAGCGACACGGCTGCACCGTCGGCAAGGCCGAGCGCACGGCGCAGCTGGGAGCCGACCACCTCGCGTTCGCCGGCGCCGACCTCCTCCAGGTCGAATGTGACCGACAGGATCACGGCGGGGCGGGCCGCCACGGATCCGTAGTGGTGCTTGAACACCGAGGTGCGGAAGCCGAGGCCGAGTTCCGCCGCCGGCACCGTGGAGACATCCCCCGTCGCCTCGTCGAGCAACTCCACCTCGACGAGCGTCTGCGCGATCTCCTGGCCGTAGGCGCCGACGTTCTGCACGGGCGCCGCCCCGACCGTGCCCGGGATGCCCGACATCGCCTCGATCCCGGCAAGGCCTTCCGCCACGGCGAACGCCACGAGGGCGTCCCAGTCGTGGCCCGCCTGCACCCGGAGCCGCGCGAACCCGCTTCGGGGAGACGGGGTTCGCTCGATGCCGCTCGTGCGCACGCGGACGACCGTCCCGTCGAAGGGCTGGTCTCCGACGAACAGATTGGACCCGCCTCCCAGCACGAGCCAGTCATCCCCCGACGCCCACGTGTCGCGCACGGCCGCCACGAGTTCCTCGGTCGTCAGTGCGTCGATCATCCGCGTCGGCGCCCCGCCGGTGCGCAGCGTCGTGAGGGTCGACAGGGGAACGGGTGTCACTTCGGGCATCGGCATCCGCCTAGGCAAGCCGGACGCGGACCTGCGCCTTGCCGAGCACCGTCGTCTCGCCGTGCTTCACGGTGAGATCGATGCGCGCGGTTCCGGCGGCGGCATCCACTTCCGCCGCCTTCGCGACGATGTGCAGGTCGGCACCGGAATCGGGGTCGACGACGACCGGACGCGTGAAGCGCACGCCGTACTCCGTGATGCGGCCGGAGTCGCCGAGCCACGAGACGAGGGTCGAGACGGCGACGCCCATCGTGAGCATCCCGTGGGCGAGCACGCCGGGCAGCCCGACGGACGCGGCGACGTCGTCCCGGTAGTGGATCGGATTGAAGTCTCCGGATGCCCCGGCGTAGCGCACGAGCGACTCGCGTGTCAGGTGCACGGTGCGTTCGGCGACGATGTCTCCGACCGCGGGGTTCATGACTCACCCCCGCCGACCAGAAGAACGGATGTCGCGGTCACGACGTGCTCGCCATGCACGTCGCGGATCTCGGCGTCGCTCGTGACCATCGCGTTGCCGCCGAGCGCACGGATGCCCGAGACGGTCAACCGCCCGGTGAGCTCGTCGCCGGCGACGATCGGCCGCGAGTAGGCGAACCGCTGCTCGGCGTGCAGCACATGCGCGAGCTCGATGCCCGAGTCGGGCTCGGCCAGCAGCTGCTGGAGCGTCTGGTCCTGGATGACCATCGCGAAGGTCGGCGGCGCGACGACGTCGGCATAGCCGAGCGCCCGCGCGGCCTCGGGATCGAAATGCTGCGGATCGTCGGCGAAGACGGCGCGCGCGAACTCCCGCACCTTCTCGCGCCCCACCAGGTAGGGGGATGTCGGCGGGAATGCTCGGCCGACCAGCTCGGGGTTCACAGGCACCCGGCCATCCTACCGATCCTCGGTGGGGCGCTCCTTGGCGTCGCGCGGCCCGCTACTGGTCGAGGTAGATCGTGTCGTCGATCACCCAGCTGCCATCGACCTGGATGAGGGTGTACTCGATCTCCGAGATCGCGTCGAAGCCCGGGACGGGGTTGTTCTCCTCGTCGAGGTAGCTCGTGTAGGTCTCGTCGGTGCGCACCGTGATGACGCCGGCGTCCGTGGTGACGTCGGTCACCTTGAGCTCGTAGTCATCCGTCGCGTCCTGGAAGCCTGCGGCTGCCTCTTCGAAGGCGGCGCAGTCCGGCACGCCGACGGCGGTGCGCAGGTCCTCCGTCGTGACGGCCTGGAGCGCGTCGCAGTCGCCGTCCTGCCATGCCTCGTCGTACGCCTCGACGGCCTCGATCGCTGCGTTCTCATCGGCGCTGTAACGGCCGGCGGTGAACGTCTGCACGAGCATCGGGATGAAGATGATGCCGAGGATGACGAGCACGAGGAAGGCGCCGCCGAGGATGACAGGAAGCACCCAGCCTCGACGGGCGGGGGCGGCCGGCGGCAGCACGGCGGCCGTCTGCGTGTACGCTCCCGGGGTCGCGGCAAGCGCGTCTTCGCCCGGCGCAGGAGTCACGGCATCCGCCGGCGCAGGAGTCACGGCATCCGCCGGCGCAGCGATCTCGCCTTCGCCCGGTGCCGTGCTCGGCGCGGCCTGTGCGTGCTCGGTCCATTGCGCGCCGTCCCACCAGCGCAGGACGCCGTGACCGTCGTCGTACCAGCCAGGAGGTGTGGATGTCATCGTGGGCCCCGTCCGCAGGGGAGGAAAGCCCCGCTCTCACACCTTATCCGGGCCCCCGTCGTCTCCGAGGCGCAGCGCCAGCGCGCTCACCTGCTCGGAGAGGTGGCGCATCTGTCCGCGGGTCGCCGCCTCCTCGTCGTCGCGGCCGCGTGAAATGCGCTCCCGCACCCACGACGACAGCGTCGCGGTGGTGATTCCGAGCACCGCGACGCCGCTCAGCATGAGCGCGACGGCGACGAGCCTTCCCACGACGGTGACGGGGGTGTAGTCCCCGTAGCCGACGGTCGTGATCGTGACGAATGCCCACCAGATCGCGTCGCCGAAGCTCTGGATCGTCGCGCCGGGCGCGCCGCGCTCGGCCTCGAGCACCGCGAGCGAGCCCATCCAGATCAGCAGCAGCACGGCGGCGCTGCCGTAGATGATGATCCGGGTGCGCAGTGCGCTGCCCACCGTGCGCCGCAGAGCGGCCACCATCGTCAGCACCCGGAGCAGCCTCAGTGGCTTCAGCACCGGGAGCACCACGACGAGCAGATCGAAGATGTGCGCCCGGAACCACTGCGCCCGCTGCTGCTGGAGGCTCAGGCGAACGATGTAGTCGAGCACGAACACGCACCACGTCGCGAAGATGATCGAGAGCGTGAGGTTCCTGGCGGGACCCGCGAGCTCGGCGATGACCTGCCACGAGTAGGCGACGAGGAACGCGAGCGATGCGATGACGAGCGGCCAGTAGGTCAGCTGCTGCCATCGCTCCTCGGTCATGAGGGAACTCTAAGGGCCCCTTCCCCGCTCCCTTCGATGCCCCGCCGCGCCAGGGCGCATGGCCCTGATGCCTATCGGAGCGGTTGCGTCAACCCCCCGCCTGATTCCCCCGCACCGGCCTACCGTCACGACATCCGCAATCCGAAAGGACATCACCATGACTACTGCACGCGACATCATGAGCACCGACCCGCGGTGCGTTCGCGAGGACGAGACCCTGGTCGACGCCGCCCGGCTCATGCGAGATCTGGATGTCGGAGCCCTGCCCATCTGCGGGCGCGACAACCGGCTCAAGGGCATGATCACCGACCGGGACATCGTCGTGAAGTGCCTCGCGGAGGGGGGCGACCCCGCCGGCACGACCGCCGGCAGCCTGGGCGAGGGCAAGCCGATCACGGTGCGCGCCGACGACGACATTCGAGACGCCCTGCAGGTGATGCAGGATCACCAGGTGCGCCGCCTCCCGGTGATCGACGGCCACGATCTGGTCGGCATCATCAGCCAAGCGGACATCGCCCGATCGCTGTCGGCGACCGAGACCGGAGAGACCGTGGCGGAGATCTCCGAGGATTAGCCGTCGCGGTTCGCGGACGCGTCGGTGGTCATCGTCGGTCCGGCCGCCGCCAGATCGCCGTCGGGGTCGCGGTGGCCCGGCGTCATCCCGGCTCGCTGCTGCGCCTCGAGCAGTTCGGCCTCCGCGCCGCCGACGGCCTCGCCGCGGGCGACGAGCCCGGCGACGTCCGACAACGGGATCTGCTTGAGGAAGAGCGAGAGGACGAATGCGAACGCGATGAACGGCACGAGATACCAGAAGACCGGGGCGAGTGCGTCGGCGTAGGCGTTGACGATGCCGTCACGGGTGCCCGCGGGCAGTTGGCTCAGGGTCTGCGGGTCGAGCGTCGCGGTCGCGTTCGCCGAATCCGTCGCGGAGGCACCGGCCTGCGTGAACACCTCGCGCAGGTTCTCGGTCAGTCGCGTCGTGAACAGGGTGCCGAACACCGCCGTGCCGAGCGCCGCGCCCACCTCGCGGAAGTAGTTGTTCGTGCTGGTCGCGGTGCCGATCTCTGCCGCCGGCACGGCGTTCTGAACCACGAGCACGACGACCTGCATGATGAGGCCGAGGCCGGCGCCGAAGAAGAACAGGAACACGCAGATCAGCCAGATCGGCGTGGACGCGGTCAGGGTCGTCATCGCGATCATCGCGAGACCCGTGACGATCGTCCCGACGATCGGGAAGATCTTGTACCTCCCGGTCTTGGCGATCAGGATCCCGGACGTGATCGAGGTGCCCATGAGGCCCGCCATCATCGGGATCATCAGCAGACCGGATGCCGCGGCGGACGTGCCGGAAGACATCTGCAGGAACGTCGGCACGAAGCCGATCGCGGCGAACATGCCGATCCCGAGCGTCAGACCGATCGCCGTCGCGTTGACGAAGATCGGGTTGCGGAACAGGCTCAACGGGATGATCGGATCGGTGGCCTTCGCCTCGGCGATGATGAACGCGCCGACCGCGGCGATCATCCCGACGCCCCATGCCCAGGTCTCGGGCGCATCCCATCCGTGGTCGCGGTCTCCGCCGAAGTCCGTGAAGAAGATGAGACAGGTCGTCGCCGCCGACAGGAAGAGCACTCCGAGCACGTCGATCGGCGCGGTGGCCTTCTTGTCGGGCAGGGTGAGGGTGAACAGCGCAATGACGAACGCCGCGATCCCCACCGGGATGTTGATGTAGAACGCCCACTGCCAGGTCAGGTGATCGACGAAGAAGCCGCCGAGGAGGGGGCCGGCGACGGCGGAAAGGCCGAAGACCGCGCCGAGGGGGCCGAGGTACTTGCCGCGCTCCTTCGCCGGCACGATGTCGGCGATGATGGCCTGCGACAGGATCATCAGCCCGCCGGCACCCAGGCCCTGCATGGCCCGGAACACGACGAACATCCAGAAGTCGGTGGCGAATGCGCATCCGATGGATGCGAGTGTGAACAGCGCGATCGCGACGAGGAACAGCCTGCGCCGACCGAGCACGTCTCCGAACTTGCCGTAGATGGGCATCACGATCGTGGTGGCGAGGAGGTACGCCGTCGTGATCCAGACCTGGTGCTCGACCCCGCCGAGCTCGCCGACGATCGTGGGCATCGCGGTCGAGACGATCGTCTGGTCGAGGCTGGCGAGGAGCATGCCCGCGATCAGGGCGCTGAAGATGATCCAGATTCTCCGCTTCGTGAGCAGCAGAGGCGCTTCGGGCGCGGCAGGAGCAGTCATTCGGGATCCGTTCGGGGTTCGGGAAGTCAGCGGGTGAGAAGTTCTCGGGCGACGGCGAGCCGCCGGAGGAAGAGGGTGCGGAAGTCTTCGCTGTTCTGCTCGAAGTACTCCGTCATGGCGGGGCGGATCAGGGCGCCGAGCAGCTGCACGAGGGTCGCGGCGCGCGGGTCACCCGGGACGAACCCCTCGCGTCGCTCGACAAGGGCGATGTCGTGGCGCTCGCCCTGTGCGGCCACCTCCAGGAAGTGGGCGAACAGCTGCGGCTCCCTCCGGAAGGCCTGCCCCAGCTCGTCGATGTCGTCGCGGTTGAAGTCCATCCGCTCCCAGCGGGCGATCATCAGCTCGGCGAACTCGTCGACCAGTTCGTCGCGGGGCGACGCGCTGGATGCGAAGTCCTCCTCCAGGTCTGAGGCGTCGGCCCGAACGGGGATTCCGATGACCGCATTCTCCTTGGAGGCGAAGTAGTTGAAGAAGGTACGGCGCGAGACGCCGACCTCGGAACAGAGCTGCTCGATCGTGAAGCCCGACATCCCACGCTCGGCGGTGAGCCTGCGCGCCTCCACCCGCAGCGCGCGAGAGGTCGCGAGAACTCTCCGCTCGCGCAGACCGTTTGCACCATTCGACATGTAGTGCATTTTTGCACTTCAGACACAATAAGGCAAGTTTGCTCCATCGGAGGACGGGTGATCAACCAGCCGTTCTTCTCGGTGCGATACCCTTGCGCGGCATACCGTGCCGACGCGCGGCCACGCGTTCATCAATTGAAGAGGTTCGATCATGGCGAAATCCACCAAGGCGGAAAAGGCGGCCGAAACCGCACTGAGCGCGGCGGCCGCGGCGGCGAAGGACGCGAAGCGGCTGAGCAAGACGCTCCCGAAGAAGGACGCCAAGAAGCTCCGATCACTCGCGGAAGACGCGAAGGACGCCTCGGACGCTTCCAAGAAGAAGATCCACCGCCAACCCAAGAAGGTGCAGAAGAAGGCGGTAGCCGCGATCGAGTTGCTCGACAAAGCGGTCCACAAGGTCGAGGGCAGGCTGGCCAAGGAGAGGAAGGCTGCGGCGAAGAAGGCCGCCGCCAAGCACCCGGCGCTGATCGAACCGCCGACGCACTCGAAGCGGGAGCCGGCGAAGACCCCCGCCCCCACCGCGAGGCGCGCCACGGTGACCAAGGCGCCGGCAGCGGCGAAACCTGCGGCCGCCGCACGAGGCCGCGTCATCGCTGCGGGCGCCCCGGCCGCGACCGTCAACGACCTGTCCGGGCTGACGGTCGTCCAGCTGCGCGCCCGTGCCCGCGCCGCGGGAAGGTCGGGTTTCTCACGGCTGACGAAGGCGCAGCTGGTCGCGCTTCTGTCGTCCTGACCCGGCCGTGCAGGAGAAGCTGAACAGACTGTCCGCCGCGCCCCCGGCGCGCACACTGATCGACGTCCTCAAGGAGTCCGCCGCGCGATACCCGGAGGCATCCGCGCTCGAGGATGCGGCCGGCGCGCTCAGCTACGCCGAACTGCTCGCGCACGTCTGGCGGACCGCTGCGCGCCTCGTCGACCAGGGGGTGCGTCGCGGCGACCGCGTGGGGGTGCGGATGCCCTCCGGCGGCCGCGACCTGTACCTGTCGATCCTCGGGATCCTGGCCGCGGGGGCGGCATATGTTCCCGTCGACGCCGACGACCCGCAGGAGCGCGCCGATCTCGTGTTCGGCGAGGCGCGTGTTCGCGGAGTGATCACCGGGGCCGGGGCATACCGGCCTTTCGAAGGCGCTGCCATTACCGGCGCGGACGACAACGGGCTCTTCGCGGGGGAATCCCCGCACCCGCGCTCGCGGACCATCGTCACGGTGCCGCCGCCCACCGAGGAAGACGACGCCTGGATCATCTTCACGTCGGGGTCGACGGGCGTTCCGAAGGGCGTCGCCGTCACCCACCGCTCGGCGGCGGCGTTCGTCGACGCGGAGGCCAGGCTCTTCCTGCAGGATGCGCCGCTCGGGCCCGGCGACCGGGTGCTCGCGGGTCTGTCGGTCGCGTTCGACGCCTCGTGCGAGGAGATGTGGCTGGCGTGGCGGCACGGCGCGTGCCTCGTGCCGGCACCCCGCGCCCTGGTCCGCTCGGGCGAAGACCTCGGTCCCTGGCTGCTCGGCCACGGGATCACGGTGGTCTCGACGGTGCCGACGCTCGCGGCCCTGTGGCCGATGGACGCGATCGAGAACGTCCGGCTGCTGATCTTCGGCGGCGAGGCGTGCCCGCCCGAGCTGGTGGCTCGCCTCGTGGGCGAGGGCCGGGAGGTCTGGAACACCTACGGGCCCACGGAGGCCACGGTCGTCGCGTGCGCCGCGCTCATGGACGGTGCGGGTCCGGTGCGCATCGGTCTGCCGCTCGACGGCTGGGCACTGGCCGTCGTGGACGGCAGCGGTGAGCGAGTGGCCGACGGCGAGATCGGCGAGCTCATCATCGGTGGCGTTGGCCTTGCCCGCTACCTCGATCCGGCGAAGGACTCCGAGAAGTACGGGCCCATGCCGACGCTGGGCTGGGAACGCGCCTACCGCTCGGGCGACCTCGTGCGCGCCGACCCCGAAGGGCTCGTGTTCCAGGGCCGTGCCGATGACCAGGTGAAGGTCGGCGGACGGCGCATCGAGCTCGGCGAGGTCGAGGCGGCCCTGCAGGCGCTGCCCGCGGTCAGCGCGGCCACCGTCGTCGTGCAGCGCACCGAGGGCGGCGTTCCGCTGCTCGTCGGCTACGTCGTACCCGCGGCAGGGTTCGACCGCCAGTCCGCTCGGGCGGAGCTCTCGGAGACGCTTCCCGCGCCCCTGATCCCCGTGCTCGCCGTGATGGACGAGCTTCCGGTGCGCACGTCGGGCAAGGTCGACAAAGCCGCCCTGCCCTGGCCCCTCATCGACACGGATGCCGCGGACTCGTCCCTCTCGGGCACCAGCGCGTGGCTCGCCGAACAGTGGCTCGCGGTGCTCGGCATGCGGCCGACCGACGAGAACGCCGACTTCTTCGAGCTCGGCGGCGGTTCGCTCGCGGCGGCTCAGCTCGTGTCGCGCATCCGCACCCGCGCCCCCGAGTTCACGATGGCCGACGTCTACGACCTGCCACGGCTCGGCCGGATGGCGGATGCCGTGGAGTCCGAGGCATCCGAGCAAGACGCGATTCCGGCGACGTTCAGCACCCCCCGCCCGACGCCCCGCCTCATGCAGTGGGTGCAGAGCGTCGCGGGCGTGCCCCTTTTCATCCTGTCCGGTGTGCGGTGGGTGCTCTGGCTGCTCACCGCGAGCTGGATCCTGCAGCTCGTGCCGGGCTTCGATTTCTTGCCGGATGCCCCACTGTGGGCGATCCTCGTCGGGCTCCTGTTCTTCGCCACCCCCTTCGGTCGGATGGCGATCTCGGCCGGAGCGGCCCGGCTGCTGCTCGTCGGGCTCGAGCCCGGGGACTATCCCCGCGGCGGCGCCGTGCACCTGCGTCTGTGGCTCGCCGAGCAGGTGGCGCACCAGATCGACCCCGTAGGCCTCGCCGGGGCGCCGTGGGTCACGTACTACGCCCGCGCGCTCGGGGCGAAGATCGGGCCGAACGTCGACCTGCACGCCCTGCCCCCCGTGACCGGCATGCTCGATATCGCCGAGGGCGCGGCCATCGAGCCCGAGGTCGACCTGTCGGGCTACTGGATCGACGGCGACACCGTCCGCATCGGCGGCATCCGGATCGGCGCGAACGCCACCATCGGCGCGCGCAGCACTCTCGCACCCGGCACGAAGATCGGCCGGAACGCCGAGATCGCGCCCGGCTCGGCAGTGTTCGGCCGGGTGCGCGCCGCGCAGCGCTGGGCGGGCTCGCCCGCGGTCCGCATCGGCGGAACGTCGAGCCCTCTCGCACCCACCCGCCCGCCCGCGCGGGTGCGGTGGCTCTGGGCGTACGCGGCCTCCTCCGCGGTGCTGGGCCTGCTGCCGTTCCTCGCCGCCGCGGTCGGCGGGCTCGTGATCGCGCAGGGCATTCGGGGGGCGACATCCATCTCGGCGGCGATACCCGGAGCACTGATCTGGATCGTCCCCGCCACCCTCGTCACGGGCCTCGCGTTCGCGGGGGCCGTGCTCGTGCTGGTGCGCCTGCTCTCGCTCGGCCTCGACGAGGGCGTGTTCCCGATCCGCAGCCGCGTCGCCTGGCAGGCCTGGAGCGTCGAGCGTCTGCTCGATTCGGCGCGCACCGTTCTCTTCCCCATCTACTCGAGCCTGTTCACCCCGGTCTGGCTGCGCATGCTCGGCGCGCAGGTCGGCCGCGACGTCGAGGCATCCACCGTTCTGCTCCTCCCCTCGATGACGACCATCGACGACGGCGCCTTCCTGGCCGATGACACGATGGTGGCCACGTACGAATTGAAGGGCGGGTGGATGCGGCTGGCCCGCGCCCGCATCGGCAAGCGGGCGTTCCTCGGCAATTCGGGGATGGCCGCAGCGGGTCACCGGGTGCCCCGCGACGGCCTCGTGGCCGTGCTGTCCGTCGCGCCCGAGAAGGCGAAGCCGGGCTCGTCGTGGCTCGGTTCACCCGCCGTCCGCTTGAGGCGCGTCGTCAACGACGCCGATCTCGAACGCACCTACAACCCGCGCCCCGGACTGCGCGTCGCCCGCGCGGTGTGGGAGCTCTGCCGCTTCGTTCCGGCCGTCGTCTCATGCCTCCTCGGCCTGGCGGTCCTGCTCGCCCTGGCGTGGCTCATCGAGTCGTGGGGCCTGTGGGCGGCGCTCGTGCTGTCGGGGGTCGTTCTCCTGCTCGCGGGCGCCGTCGCCGCCGCGATCACGACGGTCGCGAAGTGGGTCATCGTCGGTCCGATCCGTCCCGGCGAGCACCCTCTCTGGTCGAGCTTCGTGTGGCGCACCGAGGTCGCCGACACGTTCACGGAGCTCGTCGCGGCGCCCTGGTTCGCCAACGCCGCCGCCGGCACGCCCGCGCTCGCGATGTGGCTGCGCTCGCTCGGCGCGACCATCGGCAGGGGTGTCTGGACCGACAGCTATTGGCTGCCCGAGCCCGACCTCGTGACCCTCGGCGACGGCGCGACCGTCAACCGAGGATGTGTGCTGCAGACGCATCTGTTCCATGATCGGGTGATGAGCATCGACAGGGTGAGCCTCGAGGCGGGCGCGACCCTCGGTCCGCACAGCGTGATACTCCCCGCCGCCACGATCGGCGCCGACGCGACCGTGGGGCCTGCCTCGCTCGTCATGCGCGGCGAAGCCGTTCCCGTGGGGAGCCGGTGGAGCGGCAATCCGATCGGGCCGTGGCGAGCCGTCAAGGTGCGCGCCTACCAGTCGGCCGGCGCATGACGGGCGACCCCTACGTTCCGCAGAGCGGTGACCCCGGCATCCGCGTCGAGCACTACGACCTGGCCATCGACTACAAGGTCTCGACCAACCGGATGAGCGGCACCGCCGTCATCCGCGGCCGGGCGCTGATCGCCGTCAACGCGATCACGCTCGATCTCGTGGGCCTCCGGGCCAGCCGCGTCCGGGTGGACGGCGACAGGTCGGCGGCGTTCCGTCAGAACGACCGCAAGCTGCGCATCTCGCTCGGGACCGCTCTCGCCGCAGGCGATGGATTCACGATCACCGTCGCCTACGCGGGTGCGCCGCGCCCTCGCCGCTCCCGCTGGGGGACGATCGGCTGGGAGGAACTGGAGGATGGCGCCCTGGTGGCATCGCAGCCCACGGGCGCGCCGACGTGGTTCCCCTGCAACGACGTGCCGTCCGACAAGGCCAGGATCCGCCTCGCCTTCACGA
>NZ_DATMIO010000198.1:0-2678 GCF_035554235.1 Microbacterium sp.
GGCTGGTTCGACCGCGACAAGACCGGCTTCGAGGACCCCGCGCTCGACTCCGGCCTCCTCGGCCTGATCACGCTCCTCATCGTCCCCGTCCAGATCCTGCTCATCGCCTTCGCGATGCGCGGCTTCGCCCAGGAGTGGAACGTCGAGGTCGAGAGACGCGCCGAACCTCCCACGCGCGCGGCGCCGGCGGCCGGCTGACGTACCCTTACGTCACCCAGCCCGGGTGGCGAAACTGGTCAGACGCGCGGCCCTCAAAAGGCCGTGGCCTTCGGGCCATGTGGGTTCGAATCCCACCCCGGGTACTGCGCTAGGCCTTCGCCAACCCCCCGGTCAGGCGCGCCGGGGTGTCGTCGTCGGCGTTCTCGAAGAAGCCGCCGACGACGTCCTCGAGGTGGTCGATGGACTCGGCGCAGTAGAGGACGGGCTGGTACTTGGTGATGTCGTACTCGATCGTGCCCATCTCGGCGAGGTCGATCGGGCGGATCTCCATGTGGCGGAACTCCTCGATCTCGCCGTAGGAGGAGAGGATGCCGGCGCCGTAGGCCTTCAGCTCGCCGTCCTCGCGCAGGACGCCGAACTCGAGCGTGAACCAGAAGACGTCGGCGATGAACTGCAGCGCCTCGTCGGTCTCCACGCGGCGCGCGGCGTCGCCCGCGTGGCGCTTGATCTCGGCGAAGCGCGGGTGGGCGAGCATGTTCCCGTGCCCGATGACCTCGTGGATGATGTCGGGCTCGGGGGTGTACAGCGGCTCGGACGGGTGGCGGACGTACTGCGTCGAATGGAAGACGCGATCGGCGAGCGAGCCGTAGAACTCGCGCAGCGGGACGAGCCCGGGCGCGCAGTGGTATTCGAAGCCCGTCAGCGGGCGTAGGCGGTCGGTGACCTCGGTGAGCTGCGGGACGTGGTCCTCCGGCAGCGCCAGCGCCGCCTTGCCCTCGATGTACTCGCGGCACGCGTACTTCTCGTGCTTGTCGTGAAGCTCCCGGCACACGACGCGCCAGATCTCGTGCTCGGCCTCGAGGTAGTCGACGTGCGGGATCGGTTCGCCGGGCGTCCAGGCCATCGCTGCGGCGGCGATCTCGTTGCGACGCTCGCGATAGACCGGGTCGTTGAACCCGGGGTGGTCCTCTCCCAGGTGAACCTCGACCTTGCCGTCGTCACCCTGCGTGACGGGCGAATAGAGCTGGGCCTCCTCGAACATCGTGCCTCCCTCGGGTGGTGCGCTTCGCCACTAGGGCACCACTTCGCACCGCAGCTGGCAAGTCTGCTCGCATCGACCGGTCAAGACGCCCAGCATCGCCCAGTCGGCGGCGCTAGGTTCTGTGCAACATGTCCAGTCCGATCGACGACCTCGACGCCCGCCTGATCGCGCTCATGGCGGCCGAGCCGCGCATCGGCCTCATGGAGGTCTCGCGGCGCCTGAACGTCGCGCGCGGCACGGTCCAGGCACGGCTGACGAAGCTCACCGACAGAGGCGTGATCAAGAGCTTCGGCCCGGAGATCGACCCGGCGCGAATGGGCTATCCCGTGCTCGCGTTCGTCTTCCTCGAGATCACCCAGGGCCGGCTCACCGAGGCCGTCGAGCACCTGGAGTCGGTGCCCGAGGTGCTCGAGGCCCACGCCACGAGCGGCCCCCGCGACCTGCTGTGCCGCGTCGCCGCCCGCGACACCGAGCAGCTGCAGGACATCATCAATCGCCTGCTCGGCACCTCGGCGGTGCGCCGCTCGACGAGCTACATCGTGCTCTCGACGCAGATCGCGCACCGCACGGGCCCGCTCGTCAGGGCGGCTGCTGCCGAGAGCTAAGGTGCCGGCCATGCCGCGAAGCACCCTGCAGCCGCGCGATCGCGAGCTCATCAGCGCGCCCAACTTCTGCCACGTCTCCGTCCCGGCCGGCGACGACACGATCCAGTCGGTCGTCGTGTGGTGCGACGTAGATGGCGACCAGATCGTGCTCAACAGCGCCGAGGAGCGCGACTGGCCGGCGAACCTGCGCCGCGCCGGCCGCGCAACGCTGACAGTGATGAACCTCGAGAACCCGCAGGAGTTCGTGACCGTCGTCGCGCGGCTCGTCGAGGACACGAACGACGGCGCCGATGACGTCATCAACGCGCTCGCCCACAAGTACAACGGCCGCGACTACACTTCATGCCCGGCCAGCAGCGCGTCACCTTCCGCCTGGAGCCCGAGCGCGTCGCGCGACATTCCGGCTAGGTGCGGATCGACCACGTCATCTGGAAGGCGGAGGACCTCGATCGCTCCGCGGCGCGCGTCGCCGCCGAGCACGGCCTCAGAGACGACGGCGGCGGGCGCCACGTCGGGATCGGCACCTACAACCGCGTCTTCCCGCTCGGCGGCGGCTATCTGGAGGTGCTCGCCGTGGCCGACCTCGAGGAGGCGAAGGCCTCGCCGCTCGGCCAGGCGATCGTTGCCGCGCCCGAGGGGCTGTTCGGATGGGCGGTGGCCGTCGACGACATCGACGCGGCGGCCGCCCGGTTGTCGCTCGACATCACGACGATCGCACGCGAGGACCTGACCGCGCGGCTCGCCGGCGTAGCCGAGGCGGTTGCCGACCCGTGGCTGCCGTTCTTCATCCAGCGCGATCGGGGCATCGCCGACCCCGGGGCGCACGGCGATGCCGGCGGGATCGCCCGGCTCGAGCTCGCGGCGGACGCGCA
>NZ_DATMIO010000199.1:0-3761 GCF_035554235.1 Microbacterium sp.
TGGGCCGAGGAACGGCGTTCCTCCACAGGCGACAGCCACCGAGAAGTTCTGCACAGTCGGGCGATGGGGGAGGGCGGCTGGGCCGGCGGCGCGTGACCATCGAGGATGCCGCGCCGAGTCCCGCTCCCTCCCGACCTCGTATCGCGGCCATTCTCCGTCGGGGAGGCCACCGCGCTCGGACTCACGCCCGGGCGACTCGACGGACCTGACCTGGTCATTCCCTTCCGCGGGGTCCGCGATCGTCGGGTCCCGGAGCCGCTGACCCTCGAGCAGCGCTGCCGCCAGTACGCGGTCCGCATGAAGCCGTGGCAGTTCTTCAGTCATGAGACCGCCCTCGCGTTGCAGGGCGTGCCGGTGCCGCGCCATCCATACGTCGTTCGGATCCATGTCGCGTCGCACCGCCCGCAGCGAGAGCCGCGGCTGATTGGCGTGGTGGGGCATCGGCTGCAGACCCGCGACGACGCATGGGTCGAAGTCTCCGGCCTTCGCGTCGAACACGTGGTGCGAGCGTGGCGACAAGCGGGGATGACCTGGCCGATGGACGACTTGATCGCGGCCGCGGACCACATCGTCGGACGCACGACATTGGCATCGCTCGATGACCTTCGTACGGAGCTCATCGTGATGAAGGGACGCGGGGCTCGTCGGCTCCTGCGTGCGCTGGACGATGTGCGTGCGGGATCCGAGTCGCCGGAGGAATCGAGACTGCGGCTCATCCTCGGCCGTGCGGGACTGCCAGAGCCCGAGGTGAACTGGGTACTCCGCGATGAGAACGGCCGCCACGTCGCTCGCCTCGACTTGGCGTTCAGGAAGTGGCGCGTCGGCGCCGAGTACGACGGACGTCATCACGAGTTGGATGAGCGTCAATTCGCCAGGGATGTCGATCGTGAGGCGGATGTCAGGCGCCAGGGTTGGGAACTCGTTCGAGTGCTCCGACACCATCTTCGGGGCGACGGCCGTGCCGCAGTCCGCCTCGTGCGGGAGGCCCTTGAGCGCCGGGGGTGGCGCCCGTGATGGCGCATGTCCCAGTTCGGCCGCGTCCGAACGCCCGTTTCCCGTCCCAAGTGGGACATGGTTGTGAGCAAGCGCGGGCGCTGTCTCCACCCAGCCCGGCTACGCGAGCTCGGCCTGGCGCTCCGCCACGACGGCCTCGACGCGGGCGAGGAGCGGATGCCCTGGCTCGAGGCCCGTGATCTCCGCCGCGACGCTCGCGGCATCCTGTTCCCTCAGCATCCGCTGCAGGTCGACCGATTGCGGGTCTTCGGGGTCGTCGAAGGCCAGCGCCGCACCCATGGCGGCCAAGAGGGCGGAGACGCGGAGTCCTCGTTCGAGGGCCTCCGCCGCCGGACCCACGAAGCGCTCGTTGCGCGAGAGCTTGCGCAGGGGCTGGCGTCCGACCCGCCAGACGGTGTCGGGCAGGGCGGGGTTGCGGAACCGGTTCAGGATCGTGGCGCGGTAGGCGGCGAGATCGGCGGGGTCGAGGCCGTGCTTGACGGTGAGCAGGGCGGATGTCTCCTCGAGCGCCGCGCCGACCTTCGCGGCGATGGTGTCGTCGGCGAGGGCGTCGGAGATCCTCTCCGCGCCCGCCTGGGCGCCGAAGTACGCCGCCGCGGCGTGTCCCGTGTTGACCGTGAAGAGCTTGCGCTCGATGTAGGGCGCGAGGTCGTCGACGAAGTGCGCCCCGGGGATGCGCGGCGGCTCGTCGCCGAACGGCGGTCGCTCGATCGCCCACTCGTAGAACGGCTCGACGGTGACATCCACGCCTTCGCCGGGCTCCTGCGCGGGGACGATGCGATCGACCGCCGTGTTGGCGAACACGGCGCGGGAGGCCAGGCCGTCCCACGCGTCGCCCGCCTCGGCCCGGAGCTCGTCGGCGAGCAGGTCGGTGGCGTTGATCGCGTTCTCGCACGCCATGACCTGCAGCGGCGGCGCGGCGGGATCGCGGAGCGCAAGTCCGCCGAGAACGAGGGGTGCGACGAACCTGAGGATGGTCGGACCGACGGCGGTGGTCACGACGTTCGCGGTCGAGATCTCCTCCATCACCTCTTCGGCGTGGGTTGCGCTGTTGATGGCCCGGAACCCGGTCACCACCCGGTCGACGCCGCCCTCACCGACCTCGTGCACGGTGTACGAGCGGTGCGCGTTGATCGCGTCGACCAGGGGGGCCGCGACATCCGAGAAGACGAGTTCGTAACCCGCTTCGTGCAGCAGCAGTCCCACGAACCCCCGTCCGATGTTCCCTGCCCCGAAGTGGACGGCCTTCATGACTCGTTGACCGCGCTCAGCACGGCGTAGAGCTCCTCGGGGGTGCCGGCCTGCTTCAGTCGTTCGACGTCGTCCTCGTCGGAGAAGAGGATCGCGATCTGCGAGAGGATCTCGAGGTGCTCGTCGCCGCGCCCGGCGATGCCGACGACGAAGGTGACGGGCTCGCCGCCCCAGTCGACGCCGCCGTCGTAGCGGACGACCGACAGGGCCGACGCGAGGATGGTGTTCTTCGTCTCGTTCGTGCCGTGGGGGATCGCGAGCTCGTTGCCCATGTAGGTCGAGACGGTCTCCTCGCGCTGCTGCATCGCGTCGAAGTACCCGCTGGTGACGGCACCGGCTGCCTCGAGGATGTCGGCGGCTTCCCTCATCGCCTCCTCGCGCGTGGCGCTTCCGGAGTGGATGCGGACCTGCCCGACTTCGAGGACGTCGCGTGCCATGTTGTTGCCTTTCTCTCGATGGATGCTGTCTTCACGGGCCGCTCGGAGGCGCTCGCGCGTCTCGACCGGGGCCGCGGGGCCGGGGGCATCGCGCCGCCCGGCCTCGCAGCGTTCAGGGGTGCCTACGCACCATCCTTGTGCTGGTCGCGCACGAGGTCTACGACCTCGTCGTATCGCGGCGAGTTCATGAAGTTGTCGACCGACACGTGCACCGAGCTCGGCGTCTGCTGGCGAGCTCGATCGGTGAGCTGGTTCTGGGTGATCACCAGGTCGGCCGAGGCATCCAGGTTCGCGATCGCCTTGTTGACGACCGTGACGCCTTCGATCCCCGCCTTCTTGATCTTGTTGCGCAGCACGCTCGCGCCCATCGCCGACGAGCCCATGCCCGCGTCGCACGCGAAGACGATGTTCTTGATCTCGCGCTCCGTCATGACGGCCGGCTCGATTCCCCCATCGGTCTGGGTTGCCGCGCCGCCGCGCAGGCCGGACAGCGCGTCGGACGACTTGCCCTTCGCGGCCTCGGTCTGCGTGATCGCCGCCCCGAAAGCGTCGTCTGTCGCCGCCATCGCCTCGAGGTCGCGCTTGCGGGAGGCCCGCAGGATGGCGCCGGCGATAACGAAGGTGACGGCGGCCGACAACACGACCGACAGGATCACCGCGAAGTACGCACCCGGCGCGGTCTGCAGCATGACCGCGATGATGCTGCCCGGGGCCGCGGGTCCGCGAAGGGCGCCGCCGAGGAGCATGTTCGTCGTGACGCCCGTCATCCCGCCGCCGATCAGCGCCAGGATCAGGATCGGCTTCATGAGCGCGTAGGGGAAGTACACCTCGTGGATGCCGCCGAAGAACTGGATCACGGCAGCACCGGGAGCGGACGCGCGCGCCGCGCCCAGGCCGAAGAACGTGAACGCCAGCAGCAGTCCCACGCCGGGGCCGGGATTGGCCTCGAGCAGGAACAGGATCGAGGATCCGTCTTCGCCCACCTGCTGGACGCCCAGCGGCGTGAGCACGCCGTGGTTGATGGCGTTGTTGAGGAAGAACACCTTCGCCGGCTCGATG
>NZ_DATMIO010000200.1:0-6073 GCF_035554235.1 Microbacterium sp.
GTGCCGGCGGTCTTCACCCTGCTCTCCCCGCGCTCCGAGACGGGCTCGGAGCGGGCGATCGAATGAGCGCCCGCGATCGCCTCGGCGCGGCATCCGTCGTTCGAACGCTCTTCGTCTCGTCGCGGCCGGTGAGCTGGATCAACACCGCCTATCCCTTCGCCGCCGCCTACGTGATGACGACCCGCACGATCGACGTGCCGCTCGTCATCGGGACGCTGTTCTTCCTGATCCCGTACAACCTCGCGATGTACGGCGTCAACGACGTCTTCGACTACGACTCCGACCTGCGCAATCCACGCAAGGGCGGCGCGCAGGGTGCGGTGCTCGACCGGCGCATGCACCCGATCGTGCTTCTCGCCGCGAGCCTCTTGTGCGCGCCGTTTCTCGTGTACCTCGCGCTCGTCGGCACGTGGCAGTCGTGGATCGTGCTGGCGGCCAGCATGTTCTTCGTCGTCTTCTACAGCGCCCCGCCCCTCCGGCTGAAGGAGGTGCCGTTCGCCGATTCGGTGACGAGCAGCATCCACTTCTTCTCGCCCGCGGTCTACGGGCTCGTGCTGGCCGGGGCGGTGTGGACCCCCCGACTGTGCGCGATCATCGTCGCGTTCGCGCTGTGGGGCGTGGCCTCGCACGCGTTCGGAGCGGTGCAGGATGTCGCCGCCGACCGCGCGGCCGGCATCGCCTCGATCGCGACCGCCCGGGGACCCGCCTGGACGGTCCGGTTCGCGCTGGTCTGCTACGCCTCCGCGGGCCTCGTGATGCTCGCGACCGCCTGGCCGGGACCCCTCGCGGCCCTGCTCGTTCTGCCCTACCTGCTGTCCGTGTGGCCGTATCGGGGTGTCACCGACGACTCTGCCCACGAGGCGACGCGCGGGTGGAAGCGATTCCTCTGGATCAACCAGCTCGCCGGGTTCGGCGTGACGCTGCTGCTGATCTGGTACGGGATGCTGACGGCCTAGGCGCCGCGTCGGGCACGTCCTCCATCCGCACGTCGCCGACGCCGTAAACGACGAGCCCCCGCGTCGTCACTCCCCGCTCAGCGCGAGCAGGGTCTCGATCGCCGCGGTCAGCTTCGCGTCGGCGACGCCGTAGGCCGCCCAATCGCCGGCCTGCAGAGCTGCCTCGCGTTCCATCATGGCCGCCTGGGCTTCCTGCAGCGCTGCCTGCATCGGGTCGCTGGGGCCTGTCGGCTCCGTCGGCTCGGGGGCGGGGGTCTCCCCCGGCGTCGGAGTCACGTCCGGTTCGGGCGTCACGCCGCCATCCCCCGCGTCCGCGCCCGAGTCGCCCGCGAACAGCACATCGAGCGCATCGCTCAGGGTGTTCTCGAACGCGACCTGATCGCCGAACGCGACCAGCACCTTCTTCAGCGACGGGAATGCCGTCGCGCCGGAGGACTGCACGTAGACCGGCTGCACGTAGAGCAGACCGCCACCGACGGGCAGGGTCAGCAGGTTGCCGTTGAGCACTTGCGACTGGCCCTGCTTGAGGATGTTGATCTGCGCCGAGATCGCGGGATCGGAGTTGAAGGTGTTCTGCACCTGGCCGGGACCGGGAATCGTCGTATCGGCGTCGATGACCAGCATCCGCAGCTTGCCGTATCCCTCGCCCTTGACTCCCGGCTCGGCACCCGCGTCGGAATCGACCGCGAGATACCCGGTCAGCACGTTGCGCGTATTCGCGCCTGTGCCCGGCGGGATGAACGATGTGAACATCGAGAACGACGGCGCCTCCTGGCCGGGCATCTGCATCGTCAGGTAGTAGGGCGGCTGCAACAGCGAGTCGTTCTGCGGGTCGTTCGGGGTCGCCCAGCGGTTGTCGCTCTGGTAGAACGACCGTGCATCGGTGACGTGATAGGTGCCGAGCTGCGCGCGCTGCACCTTGAACAGGTCGGTCGGGTATCGGACGTGGCTCATGAGTTCGGCCGACATGTCATCGACCGATTTGAGCGAGGAGGGGTAGACCTTCTGCCACGCCTGGAGGAGCGGATCCTGGTCGTCCCACGCGTAGAGCGTCACCGATCCGTCGTACGCATCCACGGTCGCCTTGACGGAATTGCGGATGTAGTTGATCTGGTCGATGGCGAACCGCGGGGCGGTGTTGTTCGAATCGGCGATCGCCTGCGACAGGCTGACCGACGTCGAATACGGGTACGAAGCGCTCGTCGTGTAGCCGTCGACGATCCATACGATGCGACCGTCGACGACGCTCGGGTACGGGTCGCTGTCGAGGTCGAGGTACGGCGCCACCTTCTTGACCCGCGTCAGGGGGTCGCGGTCGTAGAGGATCTGCGATTCGTCGTTGACGTAGTCCGAGAACAGAATCTGCTCCGACTGGAACTTCAGCGCATAGATGAGCTTCGTGAAGACACTGCCGATGTTCGGGCCGCCGTCTCCCGTGAACGTCGTCTTCGTCTCGCTCGAGCCGTCTTCGGTGCCGCGGGGGAAGTCGAGCTCGGCGGGCGCCGTTCCCTCGGGGGCGCCCACGATCGAGTAGGTCGGCGAGAACTCCCCGAAGTAGACACGCGGCTCGAACTGATCCCGTTCCGAGAGGAAGCCGGTCGCCGGGATGCCGCGCTCGATGAACACCGGCTCGCCGTCGGTCGTGCGCTCGTTGCCCTTCGCGGCCACGAGGCCGTACCCGTGCGTGTAGACGACCGAGGTGTTCTGCCAGTCGGCGGCGACGCCGAGCTCTTCGAGGTTGAGTTCGCGCACCGAGACCACGGTGTCCTGCGAGACGCCGTCGATCTCGTACCGGTCGACGTCGAGGGGATCCTTGAACTGGTAGTAGGCGCGGAACTGCTCGAGCTGTCGCACAGTGGGGCTGATGATCGCCGGATCCATGATGCGGATCTGCTGCGTCGTCTGCGCATCGTCGCGGAGCTGATCGCGCTCGACGTCGGTGACGGCGGTGAAATCGGTCTTCTCGAGACCGTCGATGCCGTACGCCTCCCGCGTCATATCGATGTTGCGCTGGTAGTAGTCCTCTTCGAGGTTGAAGCGGTTCGGCGCGACCTGGAAGGTGTTCACGATCCACGGGTAGCCGACGCCGACGACGATGGCCGACACGATCAGCAGGGCGGTCGCGATGAGCGGGTAGCGCCAGCGGCCGACGACCGCGGTCACGAAGAAGAGGATCGCGACGAGAACGGCGACGACCGCCAGGATCGTCACGCCGGGGATGACGGCGTTCACGCCCGTGTAGCCGGGGCCGGTGATGCGCTCGCCCGGCTCGATGAGGGTCTTGTACCGGTCGAGCCAGAGGCTCGCGGCCTGCACGAGCAGATAAAGGCCCGCGACGACGGCGAGCTGGATGCGGGCGGCCTTCGAGATGCGCAGCTCACGCTGGCCGATGCGCACCGAGCCGTAGAGGTACGAGACGAGCGCCGTGACGAAGAGGCAGATCAGCAGCACGGCAGAGACGAAGCCGAGCACGGCGGCGTAGAACGGCATCGCGAAGAGGTAGAAGCCCGTGTCGAGGTGGAACTGCGGGTCGGTCGAATCGGTCGCGACGCCGTTGAACCACAGCCAGGTCGTCTCCCACTGCGCCGACGCCGCGAAACCGGCGAAGAGGCCGAAGAAGATCGGGATGCCCCACATGGCCAGGCGGCGGAGCGGCTCGACGACCTCCTGGTAACGGTCGAGCTGGGAGCTCAGGCGCGCGTAGACGGGGCGCAGGCGGTAGGCGAGCTGGATGGCGAGCCAGACGGGTACGGCCATTCCGAGGAAGCCGACCACGAACATCGTCACGCGGGCGATCCACTGCGTCAGCAGAACCGACTCGAAGCCCAGCTGCTCGAACCACAGCCAATCCGCGAACAGGCTCGCGAAGACGAAGAACCCGATCACGAGCGCGGCGATCACCAGGAGGGAGATCGAGATGATCCGTCGGGAACGGTTGGGAGTGGCGGGCCGTGGCGCTGACGTCGTGGTCACCCGTCCATCCTAGGCGCGCCGATCTGGGGGTACGCCGAGCGCTTGCCGTCAGCTTGCCGCGCCCGTGCACGTCGGCAGGGCGTCGAGGTCGCCGCCGGCGGCGATGGCGTCGAGCGCCGTGATCGAGTCCTCGAGCGTCGCCGTCGAGAAGACGCGCAGGCCGTTCGGGATGTGCCCGACGACCTCGTCGCAGTTGCGGTCGGGCGCGAGGAAGTACTCGGCGCCGGCATCCCGTGCGCCGTAGAGCTTCTGGCGGATGCCGCCGATCGGGCCGACGATTCCCTCGGCGTCGATCGTTCCGGTGCCCGCGACATCCTTGCCGCCGTTCAGCTCGTCCGGCGTCAGTGTGTCGACGATGCCCAGGGCGAACATCATCCCCGCGCTCGGACCGCCGACGTTGTCGAGCTGGATCGTCACGTCGATCGGGAAGTCGTAGTCGTGGATCAGCACAACGCCGATGATCCAGGTCTCCTCGCCCTCGATCTCGCGGCTCTCGGGCGTCACCGTCACGGTCTGCTCGGTGCCGTTGCGCAGCACGACCAGCTCCACCGGGTCGCCCCCGCCGTCCTTGATGACGTCGCGGAGCGTGTCGGCCTCATCGATGGGCGTGCCGTCGGCCGACACGATGACATCGTCGGGCTCGAGCACGCCCTCGGCCGGCGAGTCCTTGACGAACTCGACGACCCGCACCGAGGAGCCGACGTCGTAGCCGAGCTCGGTGAGCGCGGCGGCGGTGGCCTCCTGCTGCGAGTCGACCATGAGCGTCGCGTTCTGCTCGTTGCGCTGGTCGCTCGTCTGCCCTTCGGGGAAGACCGATGACAGGGGCACGACGGCCTTCGACGGGTCGAGCCACGCTGTTGCGAGCTCGAACCACGACGGCGTGCGCTCGCGGTTGCCGACGACCTGGACGGTCGTGAGGTCGAGGCTGCCGGCGGTCTCGAAGGTCTCGGCGCCCTCGACCGAGATCAGGGGCACCTGCGTGCCGTCGGCCGCTGCCGCCGTGCCGAGGGTGTTGTAGACCGGCCCGGGCCGCTGGATGACGTAGGACGTGGGCAGGAAGGTGATCACGAGCAGCACCAGCAGGGCCACCGTGAGCGCCCAGACTCCCACCACCGTGCCGCGCGGCATCCGCCTTCTGGGAACCGGAACGACCGCCACGGACTCGTCGAACAGCGCCACGTGACACCTTTCCTACCTGGTCGTTCGCGACCGGCGTAAGGCGAGGGGTTCGCGGCCGGCGAGTGCGAGGACTCGTGCGACTAGCGTAGAACCACACCGAGATCCGCGGCTGAGAGGCGGCTGAAGTGCCAGATGACGACCGGAGTCCCGAAGAGGAATTCCAAGAGCTCTTGCGTCAGCTCCTGGGCGGAGCCGCCGGCAGCCTCGATCCCGAGCAGCTCTCGAAGCTCTCGGGCATGGACATCGACCCCGCCATGATGGCGACCGTCATGCAGCACCTGCAGAGCGCGTTCGCGGGCGGCGGTGACGAGGGCATCCCGTGGGACCTCGCAAAGCGGCAGGCGCTGCACATCGCGAATCAGGACGGGCTCGGCGTCACGTCGGGGCAGCGCACCGACCTCGACCACGCCTTCGTCCTCGCCGACCTGTGGCTCACCGAGGCGACGGCGATCTCCGAGCTCGCGACTCCCCCGCGCCCCATGACGCGCGGGCAATGGGCCGAGGCGACCCTCCCCGTGTGGCAAGAGCTCGCCGAGCCCGTCGCGAACAGCATCGCCGACGCGCTCACCGCGGCCCTCGACCAGCAGGCGCCCGAAGAGCTCAAGGGCATGATCGAAGGCGCCGGCCGCCTCATGCGAAACGTCGGCGGATCGCTTTTCGCCACGCAGCTCGGGCACGTCGTCGGACGGCTCTCGACCGAGGTCGTGAGCGGCGGGGATGTCGGCATCCCGATCATGCCCTCCGGCGAAGCCGCGATCCTGCCGCAGAACTTCGCGGAGTTCGGCCGGGGTCTCGAGATCGCCGACGACCAGCTGGCGCTCTTCATCGCGGCTCGCGAGCTCGCACACGCGCGCCTGTTCCGGCACGCGAAGTGGCTGCGCCTGCACGTCATATCGCAGGTCACGGACTACGCCCGCGGCATCCACGTCGACACCGACGCCCTCGAGGAGCTCGCGTCGCGCTTC
>NZ_DATMIO010000201.1:0-15203 GCF_035554235.1 Microbacterium sp.
CCGAGCTCGGCGGCGCGCGCCCAGACCGGCTCCAGCCGCGGGTCGGACAGCTCGACGTCGCCGGCGAACGACGAGATCTCGACGCCCGCCAACCCTCGGCCGAGCACGGCGTCATCGAGGAACTCGACGATCCGGTCGGGATGCTGGAGGGGAACGACACCGAGACCCAGAAGCCGATCCGGGGCCTGGGCGACATGCTCGGCCACGAGCCGGTTCGTCTCCAGCGCGATCCACACCGCGAGGCCCTCCGGGGCCCACGGGTAGAAGTGGTTCGGCGACACGCTGACCCACTGGCGATCGACGCCCTGCTCGTCCATGGCCGCAAGCCGCGCGCGCACGTCGGTGAGCTTCGGGATGCGCGCACCGACCATCGGACCGGAGACCTGCAGGCTCTCGATCCCGTTCCGGCGCCTCTCGAGGTCGGCGGCCTCGGCGACGAGCTCGGGCGCCCGGCGCTCGATCTCGGCATGCATGCCCGGAAGGAGGACGTGGGCGTGGACGTCGGTGGTCATGTCAGAACCTCTCTGTTCGTGCGGGGCGGGCGATCAGAGGATCGCAACGGGATTGATCGGCGACCCGACGGCGCCGGTGATCGGGAGGGGCGGGGCGGAGAGCAGGAAGTCGTATCGCGCGAGCCCCGCGCACAGTTCGCCCAGCTCGTCGAGATCCCACATCTCGCCGATCGTGAGACCGACGTTCGGGATCGCGACCTGGTGCAGGGGCTGGAAGGCGGGCACGGCGAACTCGTTGGGGCGCACCTCGAAGCCCCACGTGTCGGTGGCGATCGCGGCGATCTCGGTGCGGTGCAGCCACCCGGCGGTCGTCAGCGAGAGCCCGGGAGCCGGACCGCCGGCGTAGTCGCCCCACCCGTCGCGGCGGGTGCGCGCGAGCTGGCCGGTGCGCACCAGCACGATGTCGCCACGGCCGACGGCGCTCGATGCGCCCTGGGCTGCGATCGTCGCCTCGAGGTCGGCCGCGGTGATGGCGTAGCCGTCGGGCAGCTCGCCCGATTCGGGCCGCAGGTGTCGGCCGACATCCAGCAGAACCCCGCGGGAGACGACGACGGATGCCGCGTGTTCGATGCCCGTGACGAGATCGCCCTCGCTCGTGACGACGTCGCCCGCGCGGCGGCCGTTCCACGCCATGCCGTGGTCGAAGATGTGCCCGAGGCCGTCCCACTGGGTCGAGCACTGCAGGGGCATCGCGATCACGTCGTCTGCCCCGCCGATGCCGTGCGGGAAGCCCTGGTTGCCGCGTTCGGCGTCGACGCCCGTGTCGGTCATGGTGTGCACGGGGTTGGTGCGGCGGCGCCAGCCCTTCTGCGGTCCGTCCGTGTCGAAGCGCTGGGCCAGCGACACCGCGCGCCCCTCGCTCACCAGAGCCGCGGCATCCACTCGCTTCGCCGGATCGATGAAGTTCAGCGTGCCGAGCACGTCGCCCTCGCCCCAGCGCCCCCAATTGCGGAAGGCCTCGGCCCGTGCGCCGATCTCGGCTTCGGGGTCGGAGCGGTCGAGGTCTGCGGGGTTCTCGGAGGGGGTGGTCATCGTCGGGTCCTCCCGGGTCGCTCCGCGCTCGCGCGCGGGAAGGGCCTGTGCGCGACGCATCGGCCAAGGTCCACTCTCGACGCCGCCGCACCATCAGGGAAGCCGAGGTTGGCTATCGTAGGCATCGATGCCATTTATAGCCGCGCATCGTGGCTGGGAGGAGCGTCCATGCCCGGCCGTCCCCCGCTGTCGCGTCTCGATCTCAATCTGCTCGTCGCGTTGGACGCCCTGCTCGCGGAGCGGAGCGTGACGAAGGCCGCTGAGCGGCTGCACCTCAGCCAGCCGGCGCTGAGCGCGTCACTCGCCCGCCTTCGGACGCACTTCAACGATCCCCTGCTGGCGCGGCGGGGCAACTCGTACGAACTCACGGTGCTGGGGATCCGGCTCGCCGAGCACGCCTCGACGGCGCTGGAGTCCGCGCGCCGGGTCTTCGACAGCCAGGCGGACTGGACGCCCGAGCAGTCGACCCGCGAGTTCTCGATCTACGGTTCGGACTACGCGTTCGCCACGATCGGCACCGCCGCGTCGGCCCTGGCGACGGAGCGGGCACCCGGCGTGCGATTTCGATTCATGCTGCACAACCCGCTCATCATCGACGACATCGGCAACAGGCTGCGGTCGGTCGACGGGATGCTCATCCCGCACGGGTTCTTGAACGACCTGCCATATGTCGATCTGACGCGGGACCGCTGGCTCGTCGTCGCATCCGAATCCAACACCCGGATATCGCAGGGTCTCACGATGAAGCTGATGGGTGATTCGCCGTGGGTGTTCACCTACCAATCGCGCACCGCCTTCACGTCGGCCAGCCGCCAGCTGCAGGAACTCGGCATCGAACCGCGCATCGATGCCGTCGTCGAGAGCTTCCTGGCCCTTCCCCAGTTCATCGCCGGCACCGAACGCCTCGGGCTCATTCAGTCCGGACTGGCGGGCATCGCCCTGGGTACGCCCGGGATCCGCCTGCTGGAGCCGCCGTTCGAGGCGACGCCCGTGCTGAACGCGCTGTGGTGGCACCCCGTGCACGATCGGGACCCGGAGCACGCGTGGCTGAGGGGACTCTTCACCGAAGCCGCACGCCGGGGCGCCTGAGGCGCCGGGGCCGGTTACGCCGGGTTACCGGCGACGGCGGAGCGCGCCATCGGGCGGCGACGGATCGGACGGCGACGGATCGGACGGCGGATCGGACGGCGTTCGCCGGAGGGGGATGTGCGTGCGCAAGACGGCGGAGTAGCTCCGGTAGCCCCAGCGCAGCCACCCGAGCAGCGAGCCGACGGCGACCACGAGGCCGAGCGCGATCGCCCACCCGACGGATTCGGAGAGGGCGAAGGTCAGGCTGCCGACGAACAGCCCGATCAGGGCGGTCTCGACCACGAGGATGACCATCATCGAGCTCGCGAACATCTGCGTCTTGCGACGACTCGCGAAGGGAAAGTAGGTGCGCTCCATCCCGGCCATGTCATCGGCCGCCGACATCAGGAAGTAGCGCTCCATGCCAGGATCCAGATCCAGGTACGCGCCGCGCAGCCGGTTCATGGCGAGCACATAGGCGAGGTCCTCGGTCGCGGTGTTGAACACGCGCAGCTCCGTGACGATGCCCAGGAGCGCGAGCAGCAGCAGCACGGCCAGCGCTGCCACGCCGAACCAGCCCCGGAACTGGGTGGCGTTGCCCATCACGCCGAGCGCGAAGAGCCCGACCGACACGAGGGTCAGGAAGATCGCGATGCGCGTCAGCACCTCGCTCTGGGTCGTGCTGCGCGACGCGAGCAGACTCCAGTGCTCGGTCGCGAGCAGCTGCGCGCGCAACGAGCGCTGCGCGTCCGTCAGGCGAGCGACGTCATCGCTCGGAGACGGGCTGGAACCCCCGGCATCCGCCGTCATGGCGACATTCTGCCCCAGCGCCCGGCGCGCCGCCACGGGTGAGGCTGCGTGCTCCCACCGCCCCGATGGGCTGGAACGCGATGTCAGACCAGGCGAAGCTCCGCGTCGATCGCGTTCGCCGTGCGAAGCAGCGGCGGGAGGTACGCCTCGAGGAGGTGCTCCACGGTGTCGCGGGTCGCGCTGGTCGAGACGTTGATCGCGGCGACGACCGATCCGTCGCGGGCGTGCACGGGCGCAGCGATCGAGCGGAGCCCCGGCTCGAGCTCGCCGTCGACGAGCGACCAGCCCTGGGTTCGGACGCGGGCGAGTGCGTCGCGCAGAGCGGCGGGATCGGTCACCGTGCGCTCGGTGAGCGGTGCGAGAGCGGATGCCGCGAGCGCGGCATCCCGTTCGGCGTCGACGAGACCTGCCAGCAGCACGCGCCCCATGCTCGTCGCGTAGGCCGGAAACCGCGTGCCGATCGTGATGCGCACGCTCATGATGCGTCGCGTCGGCACGCGCGCGACGTAGACGATGTCGGGCCCGTCGAGCACGGCGGCCGAGACGCTCTCGTCCACCTCGCGGGAGAGGGCCTCGAGGTGCGGCTGAACGATCTCGGGCAGCGAGAGGGCGGAGAGGTAGCTGAAGCCGAGCTCGAGCACGCGCGGGGTCAGGGCGAAGGCGCGCGCGTCGGATCGGACGTAGCCGAGCGTCTCGAGGGTCAGCAGGAACCGTCGAGCGGCCGCCCGGGTGAGGCCCGTGCGCCGGGCGACGTCGCTGAGGCTCAGCTCGGGATGCTCCGCATCGAACGCGCGGATGACGGCGAGCCCGCGTGCGAGGGACTGGACGAACTCCCCGTTCGCGCCGGGCTCTGCGCCCTTCGTCTCGTCGCTTCGCTCCTCGCTCAGGGACCGGGCGTCGGGCGCGCTCATCGGCTCAGCGCTCGAGCACGACGGCGAGGCCCTGGCCGACGCCGATGCAGATCGCGGCGACCGCGACGCCGCCGCCGCGGCGCTTCAGCTCGTGCGCGGCGTGTCCGATGATCCGGCCACCGGAGGCGCCGAGGGGGTGCCCCATCGCGATCGCGCCGCCGTGGATGTTCACCTTCTCGGGGTCGAGCTCGGTCCACAGCTGCAGGCACGCGAGGCTCTGCGACGCGAACGCCTCGTTGAGCTCGACGAGATCCACCTCGCCCCAGGTGCGGCCGGCGCGCGCGAGCGCGCGGTTGGCGGCCTCCACCGGCGCCACCCCGAACACGTCGGGGTCATTGCCGAAGACGCCGCGGCCGGTTACCCGGGCCAGCGGCTCGGCATCCATCGCCCCTTCTGCGCCCAGCAGCACCGCGGATGCGCCGTCGTTGATCGGGGACGAGTTGCCCGCCGTCACCGTGCCGTCGGCCGCGAACGCGGGCTTGAGCCCGGCAAGAGTGTCGACCGTCGAGTCGTCGCGGATGCCCTCGTCGCGGGCGAGCTCGTGACCCTCGACCTGCACGATCTCGCCGTCGTAGATCCCCGCCGCCCAGGCCTCGGCGGCGAGCCTGTGGCTGCGCGCGGCGAACGCGTCCTGCGCCTCGCGGCTGAGGCCGTAGATCTGCGCGAGCTTCTCGGCGCTCTCGCCGTTGGAGATCGTCCAGTCCTTGCGAAGCTTCGGGTTGACCATGCGCCACCCGATCGAGGTGTTCCAGATCGTCTGGTTGCCCGCCGGGAACGGCCGGGCGGCCTTCTCCAGCACGTACGGTGCGCGGCTCATCGACTCGACCCCGCCGGTGAGGACGATGTCGGCATCGCCCGCCTCGATGGCCCGGCTGCCCTGGATGACGGCATCCACCGACGAGCCGCACAGGCGGTTGATGGTGGTGCCGGGAACGCTTGACGGGAAGCCGGCGAGCAGCGCCCCGAATCGTCCCACATTGCGGTTGTCTTCGCCGGCCTGGTTGGCATCGCCCCAGAGCACGTCCTCGATGCGCGCGGGGTCGAGCCCGGTGCGCTCCACGATCGAGCGCATGACGACCGCCGAGAGGTCGTCGGGGCGCACGTCGGCGAGGCCCTTGCCGTAGCGTCCGAACGGCGTGCGGACGGCGTCGTAGATGTAGGTGCCGGTCATGTCAGTTCCCTTCGAGGGCGAGCCCGGTCAGCTCCGAGAGCTCCGCCACGGTGTTGTCGCCGAACAGTTCCCGCACACGGAATCCGCCGGGCGTGACGTCGAAGACGGCGTGGTCGGTGTAGACGCGCGTCACGCAGCCGACCCCGGTCAGGGGGTAGGTGCAGACCTTCACGAGCTTGGACCCGCCCTGCTTCGTCAGGAGGTCTGTCATGACGAAGACGTCCTTCGCGCCGATCGCGAGGTCCATCGCTCCGCCCACGGCCGGGATGGCACCAGGCTCACCCGTCGACCAGTTCGCGAGGTCGCCGCGCTCACTCACCTGGAAGGCGCCGAGCACGCACACGTCGAGGTGGCCGCCGCGCATCATGCCGAACGAATCGGCGTGGTGGAAGTACGCGGCGCCCGGCACCTCTGTGACGGGCTGCTTGCCGGCATTGATGAGGTCGGGGTCGACGCGGTCGGCCGCCGGCGCCTCGCCCATGCCGAGCATCCCGTTCTCGGTGTGCAGGATGATCTCGAGGTCATCGGGCAGGAAGTTGGCGACGAGCGTGGGCGCGCCGATGCCGAGGTTCACGTATGAGCCCTCGGGGATGTCGGCGGCGATCCGCCGCGCGAGCTCGTCGCGGGTGATGCGCGTGGTCATCGGGCCACCTCCTCGGTGTTCGACCCCGCCGCGAGCGACGCTGGCTTTGAGAGCGGGAGGCCCGCGACATCCACTCCCCCGAGGAACACCCCGTCGCGCAGCCAGGCCCGCTCCCCGACCGCGGCCACGCGATCGACGAAGATGCCGGGGGTGACGATCGCCTCGGGGTCGAGCGATCCGAGCGGCACGATCTCGTCGACCTGCACGATCGTGGTGGCCGCTGCGGTGGCCATGATCGGACCGAAGTTGCGGGCGGTGCGGCGGTAGACGAGGTTGCCCCAGCGGTCGCCCTTGAGCGCCGAGATGAGCGCGAAGTCGGCGCGGATCGGGTGCTCGAGCACGTAGTCGCGGCCGTCGATCGTGCGCGCCTCCTTGCCCTCGGCGAGTTGCGTGCCGACGCCGGTGGGCGTGAAGAAGGCGCCGATCCCCGCGCCGGCGGCGCGGATGCGCTCGGCGAGGTTGCCCTGGGGCACGAGTTCGAGTTCGATCTCGCCCGCGCGGTAGAGGCCATCGAAGACCCAGGAGTCGCTCTGCCGCGGGAACGAGCAGACGATCTTGCGCACGCGCTTGGCCGCGAGAAGGGCCGCGAGACCGGTATCGCCGTTTCCCGCGTTGTTGTTCACGATCGTGAGTTCGCCGGCGCCCGACGCGATGAGTGCGTCGATCAGCTCGACGGGCTGCCCCGCGCGGCCGAATCCGCCGATCATGATGGTCGCGCCGTCGGGGATTCCCGCGACCGCGGCCTCGACATCCGGCACTGTCTTGTCGATCATGGGACCTCCGCGAGAGAAGCGAGTGTTCGCAATGCGTACACGTGTTCGCATGAAAGACTACCAGCGAACGGATGCTGCCGCCAGGGCGATCGCCGACGGCGTCAGGCCTCGAGCGTCAGGGAGGCGGGGATGGGCACGATCTGCTCGCGCAGCGCGATGAGCTCCCGCGCGTGCGCGTCGAGCCGCACGTCTTCGTCGGTGACCGGATGCCACTCGGGCACCGGCAGTGCCACCCCGGCCGCGCCGGGCACGACGAAGATGCTCATGCACAGCGTGGTGAGCGTCTGCTCGTGCGGAGTCCGCGGGTCGGCGCACGAGACCCTGATGCTGATGTGCATGCTGTGCGCGCTCGTGTGGATGAGCCGCGCCTCGACCTCGACGAGGTCGCCGATGCGCACCGGGGCGAAGAAGTGGATGCCGCCGGAGTACACGGCGATCGCTTCGCTCGAGGCATCCCCGTCCCGCATCCACGCGGCCGCGCACGCGTATGCCGCCTCGTCGATCCAGCGCATGACAGTGCCGCCGTGGGCCTTGCCGCCCCAATTCACGACGCCCGGAGGAACGAGGAAACGCATCGTCACGCTCGGCGCGCTCGAAGAGGCGGTGTACTCCTGCTCCAGCATGAGCCGCTTGATCTCCGTGCGGGCCGGGATCCGCTCGAGCGCGGACTCCGCGAGCCGGCGATCGGAACGCGAAGCCGGCTTCCACGTAGGCACCGCGGCCGGCCGCCCGTCGGCACCCTTCGCGACGAAGATGAGCACGCACGTGGTCGCGGGCCGGTAGTCGTGACGCTCGACCTCGCTCGATGACACCGTGACGACGACGTGCATGCTCGTGCGCCCCGTGTGGATGATGCGGGCGTCGACCTCGATGAGGCTGCCCGGCGGGATGGGGCGCCGGTGCCGCACGTTTCCGACGTAGGCCGTGACGCAATAGGCGCCCGCCCAGCCGACGGCGCACGCGTAGCCGGCCTTGTCGATCCACTCCATGACGCTTCCCGCCGCGACGGAGCGTCCCCCGGCTGCCGTGTCACCGGGCACGCTCATGAACCGCAGCGTGATGCGGTCATCGCGAGAAGCGGCCCGCGACGGCGGGGTCGGGGTGCTCACGACTCGCCGAACACCTCGCCGGCGATGCGGAACGCGGAGTTGGCCGCGGGCACGCCCGAGTACACGGCCGACTGCAGGATGACTTCCTTGATCTCGGCGACGGTGAGCCCGTTGCGGATGGCCGCCCGCAGGTGCATCGCCAGTTCCTCGTGATGGCCGTGCGCGATGAGGGAGGTCAGCACGGCGACGGATCGGGACCGCCGGTCCAGACCCGGGCGCGACCAGATGTCGCCCCACGCGACGCGGGTGATGAAGTCCTGGAAGTCGGCCGTCAGGTCGGTGGTGTTCGCGATCGCCCGATCGACGTGCGCATCGGAGAGCACCTCGCGGCGGGCGGTCATCCCCTGCGCGTACCGCTCGCCGTCATTCAGCCCGTCACCCTGAGGTCGAGTCATCGTGTCTCCTTCGGTCGATGTCGGAGAAGTAGGCGAGAAGCGAATCGATGATCGCGACCGGCTGCTCGGCGGGAGGCAGGTGGGCGGCGCCGGGGATCTTCTCCGTGAACCCCTCGGTGACCCCCTCGGCGATCTCGACCGCCTTCTCGCGGGGCGCCACGGCGTCGAATTCGCCCCATGCCGCCAGCACGGGGGTCGTGACCTCACCCAGGCGCTCCCGCACGTCGTACTGCGCGAGCGCCTCGCAGCACAGGGCATAGCTCTCGTCGTCGGCTTCGCGCAGCGCGTGCAGCAGGCGACCCGACAGGTCGGGGCGTCGCGCGATCGAGTCGGGCGCGAACCATCGCCCCGCCGAGGCGGTGACGAGCGACGACGTGGACTGCGCGCGCACCTGCGCCGCGCGCTCGTGCCACGAGGCCGCGTCGCCGAGCTTCGCGCCGGACGCGATGATCGCCGCCCCCGAGACGAGCTGCGGATGCCGGAGGCAGAGCTCGAGGCCGGTGGCTCCGCCGAGCGACACCCCGGCGTAGAGCACCGGACCCCCGCCGAGCTGGTGGATCGACCTCGCGACGGCGTCGGCGAGGTCTCCGACCGTGAACGGCTCGGTCGTCGACGGGGCATCGCCATGCCCCGGAAGATCCCAGGCGACGACCCGCCACTCGCGGGCGAGAGCCGGAACGACGTCCTCCCACAGGATCGTGGACGTGCCGAGCGACGGCCCGAGCACGACGAGCGTCGCGCCCCCCGGACCGACCGGCGGAGTCAGTGAGATCGGGGCCGTCATGCGTCGTCCGCTCCCGTCTCGGGCCGGGTCGCGTCATCCACGAGCGCACCGGCGAGCCCCGTGTATCCCGCGGGGTCGAGGAGCGCGTCGACGTCGACCCCGTCCAGCTGCGGCAGCGCGCGGAGCGCCGCGCCGAGGCCATCGCCGGCGGCCACGACGGCCGACACCTCGTCGCGACCGATCAGCGGACCGAGCACGATGGCGAGGCGCTCCGAGACGATGAGCCCGTTCGTCAGCGCGAGATTGCGGGCGACCGCGTCGGAGTCGACGGCGAGGCCCTGCACGAGCGACACGGCGTGGGCGGAGGCGCCCAGCGCGAGCCGCAGCAGTTCGCGGAACGTCGGCCACTCGGCGTGCCAGGCGCCGTCGGGTCGCTCGTCGACCGCGAGCGCGGCGGCGAGGTGCAGCGTCGCGCCGAGGTTCGGAGCCCGGAGGGCCGCCGAGCGGATCAGCACCGAGTCGACGGGGTTCTGCTTCTGGGGCATCGCCGACGAGCCGCCGCCAGATCCCTCCGAGAGCTCGCCGATCTCGGTGCGCGAGAGCGTCGCGACATCCGAGGCGAGCACGCCGAGCGCGTCGATCGCCTGCACGACGGCGTCGCCCAGCTCGGTGACGGGCCAGCGCGTCGTGTGCCAGGGGGCATCGGGTGCGGCAAGCCCGAGCTCGGCGGCGAACGCCGCGGAAAGCTCGGATGCCGCGGCCGCGTGACCCTCGAGCGATGCGATCTCGACGAACGAGGCGAGGGTGCCGCCCGCGCCGCCGAGCTGTGCGGGAAGGGCCGCGACCGCGGCATCCACCCGTTCGATCGCTCGGCGCACACCGCGCAGCCAGTTCGCGGCGCGCAGGCCGATCGTCGTCGGGACGGCGTGCTGGGTGAGGGTGCGGGCCGCCGCGACCTCGTCGCGGCGCTCCCGGGCGAGAGCGGTCAGGGCGGTCTCGACGCCACGGAGCCGTTCGCGGATGACGGAGCCCGCGCGGTGGGCGACGAGCATGAGCGCCGAATCCAGGATGTCCTGGCTCGTCGCGCCGCGGTGCACCCACCGCCTGGCGGTCTCGGGAACGCGGTCGCGCACCAGAGCGACGAGGGGGATGACCGGGTTGCCGCCCGCCACCGCCGCGACGGCCAGCGCGTCGGCGTCGAGGCCGTGGGCGCGGCATCCGGTCGTCGAACCGGCCCATCCGAGCGCCCGGGACGCGGCATCCGCGTCGGCCGCGTCGGCCAGTCCGACCGCCGACCACGCGCGCACGAGCGCGATCTCGGCGGTGACGAGCGCGTCGAGCACGGCGGAATCCGACACGGCATCGTCATGCCCGACGCTCACGGGCGAGAGCAGTCCGATGTCCATCGCGCCCTATCTGCCCGTCGCTGAGCGAGCGCAGCGAGACGAAGCGTCAGGAACCGCGAGGGGAATCGAAGCGTCAGAAGGCAAGGAACACGGTCTCCTTCTCGCCCTGCAGCCGGATGTCGTGCTGCAGGCTGCCATCGGGCAGGCGCGTTGCGACGAGCGTAGCGCGCTCCTCCGGTTCGAGCGACGAGAGCAGCGGGTCGGCCGCGAGGAGGTCTTCGTGCTCGGGGAGGTAGATGCGCGTGTGCAGCTTGTCGGGCAGCCCGCGGGCGAACACGATCGCCGCGAAGAAGGGTGCCTTGCCGTCGATCGGACCGGGGTTGACGGTCCAGAACTCGTAGCGGCCCTCGTCGGTCGTCGCGGAGCGGCCGAAGCCGGTGAAGCTGTGGTCGTCACGGCGGAACGCGCCGCGCGCCGTCGGCACCCGTCCGTCCGGCGTGGCACTGAAGATCTCGATCACCGAGTCGGGGATGGGGGCGCCCGCGCCGTCGTAGACCGTGCCGCCGAGCACGAACGAGCCCGGGCTGTGCGGATAGACCACCTCGTGCTTCTTGGCGTAGTCGAGGCCGAACGCGAAGAACGGGCCGGCGGTCTGTCCGGCGGTGGCGGTCAGGGTCTTCTCGCGTGCCATCTCAGTGTTCTCCCTCGGGCTCGAACCAGGTCGCATCAGGGCCGTCGACGACGATGTCCCAGCGGTAGCCCATCGAGAACTCCGGGACCGTGAGGTCGTGGTCGTACGTGGCGATCAGTCGGTCGCGGTCGGCCTGCCGCGGGATGGTGTTGTAGATCGGGTCGAGCGCGAACAGCGGGTCGGACGGGAAGTACATCTGCGTCACGATGCGCTGCGTGAACGCGCTGCCGAACACCGAGAAGTGGATGTGGGCCGGGCGCCACGCGTTGACGTGGTTCTTCCACGGGTACGGGCCGGGCTTGATCGTCGTGAAGAAGTACTCGCCGTTGTCGTTCGTGACCGTGCGTCCGGCGCCCGTGAAGTTCGGGTCGAGGGGCGCGGGATGCTGGTCGCGCTGGTGGATGTACCGCCCGGCGGCGTTGGCCTGCCACACTTCCACGAGCTGGTTGGCGACGGGGCGACCCCAGGAATCGAGAAGCCGGCCCGACACCGTCATCCGCTCGCCCTGCGGCTGGCCCGCGTGCTGAAGGGTGAGGTCGGACTCGATCGCGGCGACGTCGCGCTGCCCGAACGCCGGCGAGTGGAGCTCGATCGTCTCGGGATCGACGAGGCGGAGGTTCTTCGTCGGGTGCCGCAGGATGCTGGAGCGGTACGGCGGAAAATCGTGCAGGCTCTGGCCGACGCGCTCGCCCGCGGCCTCGCGGCGGAGGGCAGCGGCGTGCACATCCTTGATCTCCTGCGTGATCTCGGCCTGCGAGACCTGGATCGCGGGGGCGAGCAGCGACTCGGGTGCGGCCGCGGTGGGCGTGGGTGAGGTCATGGTGTCCCCTTCGACAGAACAGACTCCGACTGGCCGGGGCTTCGGTGGCGCAGTCCTCAGAAAATCGTGACAGGCCGAGGCCCCGGCATCTGCCCGCACTCCCACTCAGTGGGACTGCTGCGGCGAACGAAGCGCCCGCCCCAGCTCCTTCGCGGCCTGCACGACGAGGCCGCCGAGGCGTCGCTCGTCGGCGTGCTCGAGGCTCACGACCGTGCCGATCGCGATCGGCGGCAGCCCCTCGACCCGCGTCAGCGGCGCCGCGACCGACACGTTGCCGAGCGTCATCTCCTCACGGGTCGTCGCGAAGCCGCGTGCCTGGGCGCGCGCGAGTTCGGCGCGGAGCTCGGCCTCGGAGGTGATCGAGTGCGTCGTCTCCCGCTCCAGCGGCACGGAGAAGTACCGCGCGAGCCACGCGTCGTCGCGGGTGGAGAGCAGCGCCTTGCCGACCCCGGTGGTGTGCAGCGGATGCCGCCCACCCATGCGGCTGAGCGTCGGGATGGACCCCTGCCCGGTGACGCGTCCGACGAAGAGCGCGATCGCCGTCTCGGGGGTGGGGGCATCGAGCACCGCGAGGTGCACGTTCTCCCCCGTCGCCTCGTAGAGCCGCAGCATGTGCGGGAGCGCCGTCTCGCGCAGGCGCAGCGACAGCGGCGAGAGCTCGCCCAGCTCCCAGAGCCGCACCCCGATCGTGTAGCCGTGGCCCGGTGCCCGCGTGAGCAGGCCGTAGGCGGTGAGCTGCGCGAGCAGCCGATGCAGGGTGGATGACGAGAGCCCGGTGAGTTCGGAGAGACGGGACGCCGAGAGCACCGGTTCGTCGTCGGTGAAGCACTCGAGCACGCGCAGCGCGCGTGCGAGCACGCCGACGCCGGCGCCGCTGTCGTCGTCCACCGCTCCTCCTGACTGCTCCGAGGCTAACCGACCGCGCGCGCGTGAGAAGGTGGGCGCATGGCGAACTCGCCCTCCGGCGACTCGGTGACCGACCGGGTCGTGCGCATCCTCGAGACGTTCGGCACCGACCGCACCGTGCAGACCGCCGCGCAGATCGGACGGCGTGCGGGCTTGCCCTCCTCCACGGCGCACCGCCTCGTTGCCGAGCTCGTCGATTCGGGCCTGCTCGAACGCGACGACGAGCACCGCGTGCGCCTCGGCATGCGCCTGTGGGAGCTCGCCCTCCGGGGCTCGACCGCGCTCCGCCTGCGGCAGGCCGCGCTGCCGTTCATGGAGCACGTGCAGGCGCGCGTCCGCGAGCACACCCAGCTCGCCGTGCTCGAGCAGGGCGCAGCGCTCTTTCTCGAGCGGCTCTCGTCCCCGGCATCGGGGGCGAACATCACGCGCATCGCCGGACGCCTTCCCCTGCACGCGTCGTCGTCGGGCCTCGTGCTGCTCGCGCACGCGCCGGCAGAGCTGCAGAAGGCGGTGCTCGCGTCGCCGCTGGTCGCGCTCTCGCCCGAGACGATCACGGATGCCGCGACGCTGAGGCGCACGCTCGCCGAGGTGCGACGCGACGGCTGGGTCATCGCCCCCGGATCGATAGAGGTCGTCTCCACCGGCGTGGCGGTGCCGGTGCGCGACCGCGGCGATGTCGTCGCCGCGCTGTCGGTCGTGCTTCCGCGCGAGGCGCCGACCGCCGGCCCGCTCGAAGCGCTGCGCGCGGCGGCCGTCGGCATCCAGAACGTCCTCGCCGCCGACCGCCGCTGACGATTGCCACGCCGTCCGGGGCTCGAGGTTCCGGGCCACCGTCCCGGCGCCCAGATCCATTCACATGAATCGGGAATGCCCAGGCCGCGGCATCCGTTCTGCTTGACGACGCCGCCGTCCCGCACGACGCGGCGTCGCCTTATGTCAGCACCCAACCCCGTCAGGAGCCACCCATGCCGAACCTCATGGTCATCGTCGCCAGCACCCGTCAGGCCCGCGTCGGCCACACCGTCGCCGACTGGGTCGTCAGCACCGCGCAGAGCCGCGGCGATCTGACGGTCGATGTCGCCGACCTGCAGGAGATCGGTCTGCCGTTCTTCGATGAAGCGCACCCGCCGATGAGCGGCAAGTACGAACTGCCGCACACGCTCGCGTGGGCGGAGCGGGTCGCCGCCGCCGACGCATTCGTGATCGTGAGCCCCGAGTACAACGGCTCCTACCCCGGCGTGCTGAAGAACGCGCTGGACTTCCTCGTCGCCGAGTGGCGCGGTAAGCGCGCCGCCGTGGTCGGCTACGGCGTGTACCCCGAGAGCCGGATGATCGGCCAGCTCGACGTCGTGCTGCGCAACCTCCGCTTCGAGCGCACCACCCGCGACCTGCAGGTGCAGACCCCCTGGGAGCTGCTCGGCGAGGACGGCAAGCTTGCCGCGCCGGTGGAGCTCACCCAGGCCCTGCAGTCGATCCTCGACGAGCTCGCGGTCGCCCGCGCGGAGGCCGTCGCCGCCTGACGGTCTTGAGGGTCTGCCCCTCCAATCGCGAACGCGTGCCCATTCAATGAGAATGGTCGCGCGTCTTGCGCGCGCTCCGCCGCAGACTGGGATGCAGCATCCGAGCACGCCCGTCGAAGGAGACGCCATGACCACCACCCGCACCCGCGTCGCGATCATCGGAGCCGGCCCGGCCGGCCTGCTGCTCTCGCACCTGCTCGATCAGGCCGGCATCGACTCGATCGTGATCGACGAGCGCGGCCGCGAGGAGATCGAGACGACGATCCGCGCGGGGATCCTCGAGCAGGGCACCGTCGACGTGCTCGCCTCCTCCGGCGCCTCTCCGCGCATCACGACAGAGGCCAACAAGCACGACGGCATCGAGCTGCGCTTCGCCGGCAGCGGCCACCGCATCGACTTTCCGAGCCTCACCGGCCGGAGCGTGTTCCTGTACCCCCAGCACGAGGTTCTGAAAGACCTGATCGCCGTCCGCCTCGCCGCCGGGCAGGACCTGCGCTTCGGCGTGCGTGCCGAGCGCGTCGACGGCGCCGAGACGGATCGCCCGCGGGTGATCGCGACAGATGCCGATGGCGCTTCCCTCGAGATCGAGGCCGACTTCGTGGTGGGGGCCGACGGCTCCCGCAGCGTCGCCCGCGCCGCAGTCACGGGATCGATGACCGGGGGCTACTTCCGGGAGTACCCGTTCGCGTGGTTCGGCATCCTGACGGAGGCGCCCCCGAGCGCGGAGGAGCTCATCTACAGCAACTCCCCGAACGGCTTCGCTCTCATCAGC
>NZ_DATMIO010000202.1:0-2853 GCF_035554235.1 Microbacterium sp.
GCACATATCCCGCCTCCGCGACCTGGCTCGTGACGCGGTCGCGCTCGGTCGCGTCGCCGAACCGGATCGCGAAGTCGCGCAGGCCGCGGGCCGCAGGGTCGGCCGGCGGGCCGCCGGCGCTCGCCCACGTGTTGAGCCCGACGTGGTGGTGGTAGTCGCCTGCGGCCAGGAAGGCCGCGTCGAGCCCGGCCTCGCGACCGTCGGCGGTCACGCCGAGGCCCAGGGCGTCGCGGTAGAAGCCGATCGCCCGATCGAGGTCCGACACGCGCAGGTGCACATGGCCGACGCGGACTGCGGGATGGATGGCGTTCGCTTTCATCGCGCTGACGTCTCAGGCGGTGATGGCCGCCCGGACCGGCGCGAGCTCGACCGGGATCCCGTTCAGGACCGCATTGCCCGACAGCGGATCGACCTGCGACTCGTCGGCCAGCACGTTGGAGTTCACACCGGCGTGCCGGCGGGCGACGTCCAGGCGAACGCCGGGCGCATCGTGTCCCCAGCCGTGCGGTATCGAGACGACGCCGGGCATGATCGCGTCGGTCAGCTCGACGGCGACCTCGATCGACCCCACCGAGGAGCTGACCCGCGCGTCGTCGCCGTCCGCCACGCCGAGGCGAGCGGCATCCTCGGGGTGGATGTGCAGCGTGCAGCGCGGCTTGCCCTTCACGAGAGCCGGCAGGTTGTGCATCCATGAGTTGTTCGAACGCAGTTGGCGGCGCCCGATCAGCACGATGCCCCCGTTGCGCTCGCGTGCGAGCGCCGCGCCCAGCCTCTCGACATCGGCCACGATCGCGGGCGGCGCCAGCTCGACCATGCCCGACGGCGTGCGCAAGACCTCGGGCAGGCGCGGGCGGTGTGGCCCGAGGTCGACCCCGTGTGGGCTGCTCTCCAGCTCCTCGAGGGTCAGGCCGTAGGGCCCGACGCGGAGCATGAAGTCGAGAATTCGTTCGGGCCCGCGGCGCGGCTCGAGCTCGGCGATCAGATCGGCTGGGTCGCGGCCGGCGACCCGAGACGCCTCGTCGGCGACCTCACGGCCGACCAGCGTGGCGATCACCAGATCGTCGAGGGCCTCGATATCGGCGTCGGGACCCTGACCCGCGATGACGCCCGCCAGCCGCAGCAGGGTCTTCCATTCGGGCGGCTGCGAGCTCTCCAGCACGGGCGGCGAGTAGTTGGCCACGTTGCGCACGGCGAGCTGGAACAACGCGATGTCGTAGTGCGCCTTCTCGAGCGGCTCGGGCGCGGGGAGGATGACGTCGGCATGGCGGGTGGTCTCGTTGACGTACAGGTCGACCGCGAGCACGAAGTCGAGCCCCTCGATCGCGTTCTCGAGCCGTGCGGCGTTGGGTGTGGAGACCACCGGGTTGCCCGCGACCGTGACGAGCGCCCGCACCTGCCCTTCGCCCGGCGTGTCGATCTCCTCGGCGAGGCAGGCCACCGGCAGCTCGCCGTAGCTCTCGGCCAGGCCGCGAACGCGGCTGTGCCAGCGCCCGAGGCGCACGCCCTTGCCCGTGCCCGCGGCGCCCGACGCGTTCCTCTGGCCCGCGGCCGCGAGCGGGAACATCGCGCCGCCCTCGCGGTCGAGGTTGCCCGTGAGCACGTTCAGCACGTCGACGAGCCAGCTGGCAAGCGTGCCGAACTCCTGGGTGCAGGTCCCTATACGCGCGTAGACGGCGGCGCGCGGGGCGGAGGCGAGCTCGCGCGCAAGGCGGCGGATCTCCGCGGCGTCGATGCTGCACGCGGGCGCCACGCGCTCGGGCTCGAAGTCCTCGACGAGCGCCAGGACCTCCTCGAGACCGTTCACCCGTCCGCGCAGCGGGCCGAGGTCGACGAGTCCCTCCTGGACCAGCGTGCAGGCCATCGCGGCGAGCAGCAGCGCGTCGGTTCCGGGGCGGACGAAGTGGTGCTCGTCGGCCTCCTCCGCCGTGCGTGTGCGGCGCGGATCGACTACCACGACCTTGCCGCCGCGCTCGCGGATGCGGCGCAGCCGCCCGCGCATGTCGGGCGCGGTCAGCAGGCTCCCGTTCGACACCAGCGGGTTGGCGCCGAGGATCAGGAGATGGTCGGTGCGGTCGACGTCGGGTACGGGGACCGACAGCATCGTCCCGAACATGAGGCCGGCAGAGACCTGCTTGGGCATCTGGTCGACGGTCGAGGCCGTGTAGATGTTCTGCGTCCCCAGCGCTCGCAGCCACACGGGCCCGTACAAGAGGGACGAGAGGTTGTGGGCGTTCGGGTTGCCGATGTAGACCGCAACGGAGTTCTTGCCGTGCTCGGTGATGATCGGGGAGAGGCGTCGGTCGATCTCCTCGAAGGCCTCGTCCCAGCTCGCCTCGACGAGCTCGCTTCCGCGTCGTACGAGGGGGGTCTCGAGCCGGTCGGGATCGTCGTGCAGCTGCTTCAGCCCGTGGGCCTTGGGGCAGATGAAGCCGCGCGAGAGCACGTCATCCTTGTCACCGCGCACCGAGACGACCTCGCGGCCCTCGGTCTCGATCTCGAGCCCGCAGGTCGCCTCGCAGAACGGGCAGGTGCGGTAGTGCAGGGCCATTCGCGGGACCTTATCCCTGCTTGAGCTCGATCCAAAGCGCGCGCGAGGCGCACAGAAGCCGGCCCTCGGAGTCGAACAGCGCGCAGGCGGCATGCCGCTTTCGCCCATCGACCTGAAGCGGCCAGGACACGAGCGCGTGTGCCTCCCCGACCCTCACCGGACAGGCGAGCCGCGCGGTCAGCTGGGCGAGCACCATCGGCGGCCCCTGCCCGAAGTTCGCGACGGGAGCGCTCGTGGGGCAGTCGAGCGCCGCCCAGACGCATTCCGGGCGGACCATGCCGTCGCCCCCGGAGACCGACTCGTCC
>NZ_DATMIO010000203.1:0-8053 GCF_035554235.1 Microbacterium sp.
ATGCGACCCTCGAAGTTCCGATTGCCCGACAGGACGGCCGTCACGGCGAGGTCGTTCTCGTTGATCGCGGCGGAGACCTCCTCGATGAGGGGGCCCGAATTGCCGATGCAGGTGGTGCAGCCGTAGCCGACGGTGAAGAAGCCGAGGTCCTCGAGGTCCTTCGTCAGGCCCGCCTTCTCGTAGTAGTCGGTGACGACCTTCGAGCCCGGGGCGAGTGTGGTCTTGACCCACGGCTTGGCCTTCAGGCCCTTCTTCACGGCGTTGCGCGCCAGCAGCCCGGCGGCGAGCATGACGGAGGGGTTCGAGGTGTTGGTGCACGACGTGATGGCGGCGATCGTCACGGCGCCGTGATCGAGCGTGAACTTCTCGCCGTCCCCGAGCACGACCTGGGTGGGCTTCGAGCCCTTGTCGGGTGCGTGGCTGCGGTGATGGTGACCGTGGGCGCTGTACTCGTCTTCGGGCGAGTTGCCCGGAGGGTCGGATGCCGGGAACGACTCCGAGCCCTCGAGATCGACGAGATCGTGCTCGATGTCGGCGTAGTTCGTGAGGTCGCTCGCGAACTGCGTCTTGGCGTTCGTGAGCACGATGCGGTCCTGCGGCCGCTTCGGGCCCGCGATCGAAGGCACGACGGTCGAGAGGTCGAGCTCGAGGTACTCGCTGAACACGGGCTCCTTGTCGGCGTCGTGCCAGAGAGCCTGCAGCTTCGCGTACGCCTCGACGAGGGCGACCTGCTCGTCGCTCCGGCCGGTCAGGCGCAGGTAGTCGAGGGTCACCTCGTCGATCGGGAACATCGCAGCGGTGGAGCCGAACTCGGGACTCATGTTGCCGATCGTGGCGCGGTTCGCGAGCGGGACGGACGCGACACCGGAACCGTAGAACTCGACGAACTTGCCCACCACACCGTGCTTGCGCAGCATCTCGGTGATCGTGAGCACGACATCGGTCGCGGTGACTCCGGTCGGGATGGCGCCGGAGAGCTTGAACCCGACGACCTTGGGAATGAGCATGGAGACGGGCTGACCGAGCATCGCTGCCTCGGCCTCGATGCCGCCGACGCCCCAGCCCAGTACGCCCAGTCCGTTGACCATCGTCGTGTGGGAGTCGGTGCCGACGCAGGTGTCGGGGTACGCGCGCAGCACCCCACCGACGGAGCGGTCGTAGATGACTTTCGCAAGGTGCTCGATGTTGACCTGGTGCACGATGCCGGTGCCAGGCGGCACCACCTTGAAGTCGTCGAACGCCGTCTGGCCCCAGCGCAGGAACTGGTAGCGCTCACCGTTGCGCTCGTATTCGATCTCGACGTTGCGCTCGAGCGCGTTCTCGGTGCCGAAGAGGTCGGCGATGACCGAGTGGTCGATCACCATCTCGGCGGGCGAGAGCGGGTTGATCCGCTTGGGGTCTCCCCCGAGCGCTTCGACGGCCTCGCGCATCGTGGCGAGATCGACGATGCACGGCACGCCGGTGAAGTCCTGCATCACGACGCGGGCCGGCGTGAACTGGATCTCGGTGTTCGGCTCGGCCGCGGCATCCCACGAACCGAGCGCTTCGATCTGCGCCTTCGTGACGTTCGCACCGTCCTCGGTGCGGAGCAGATTCTCGAGCAGCACCTTCAGGCTGAAGGGGAGCTTTTCGTATCCGGCGACCGCATCGATGCGGAAGATCTCGTAGTCGGTGCTGCCGACCGTCAGGGTGCTCTTCGCACCGAAGCTGTTCACCGTTGACACGATGGCGTCTCCTTCTGGTCGACCGCGGGCCCGCTACCATCTTGGTCGCAGCGTCCGAGCGCGGCTAGCAAGGCGTGCCTAACCAGTTCGCGCCCGCGAGGGCGACTCGGCAGAGGGCTAATTTATCTTGACATCAAGATAAATCTATCACGCTTCGTCTCGTGCGTAGAGTGCGCGAACGGCCAGCCATGTCACGGCGACGAGCGGTGCGAAGAGGGGCAGTCCCATGACCAGCTTGAGCGTGCCGAGTGCCGCCACATCGTCGGCGAGATAGAGCGGCACCTGCACGATCAGTCGTGCGGCGAAGAGTCCGGCCCACGCGAGGGCGAGCCAGAAGAAGACACGCCGCTTGCGACGATCCTTTCGCCAGGCGGTGCCCTCCCCCTTGAGGAAGCCGACGGCGAGGCCGATGAGCGACCAGCCGATGAGCGCGGAGACGAGGAACGCCGAGCCGTAGACCACGTTGGTGACGAAGCCCGGGATGAAGTTGTTGCCCGCCTCGCCGGTGAACGCGGCAAACGCGGCGGCGGCGGCCACGGCGACCAGGCCGCCGATTGCGGCCCCGGCGGGCTGGCGGGCGATCAGGCGAGCGATCGTGAACACGGCGGCGATTCCCACGGACAGCCCGAGGGACAGCCACAGGTCGCCGTCCCCCGTGGCGCGGTCGATCGTGACGGTGTACGCCACGATGAAGACGAGCCCCGGGAGGACGGACTCGAGGATGCCTCGCCAGCCGCCCATGGCCCGCCACACGACGTGCCCGGTCGACGCCTCGGCGTTCGGGTCGAGGCCCGCCTTGAGGGCGGCGCTGCCGAGCGCGGCGCCGATCACGTCGGATGCCCGCGGGTCGCGCTCTTCGCCGGGAGGGCCGGCCTGCGGATCTGGGGTACCGTGCGGTCGCTCGTCGGTCATGCGGAACCCGGCGTCGACGGCATCCGCAGCGGGATGAGGTCGCGCGGCGGCATCGGCGAAGCGCCGCGCACCACGACGATCGAGCGGAATAGGTCCTCGACCTGCGCAGCCGCCTCGACGTCGGACGTGGCCGCGCCGCCGATGACTCCCCGGAGGAACCAGCGCGGGCCGTCGACACCGACGAAGCGCGCGAGACGCTTGCCCGCGGCGCCGTCGGCGTCGGCGGCGACCGGAACCTCGGCGAGCAGCTCGGGACCCAGCGGGCCTTCGCGCTCCTCGACGCGGCCGCCCTGCTGGCGCACCTGATCGCGGATCTGGTCGCGCGTCTCGTCCCACAGTCCCGCGGTGCGCGGTGCGGCGAACGGCTGCACCTGCAGCGACGAGTCTGCGTAGTCGAGCCCGACGGCGACGATGCGCTTGGTCTGCTCCTCGACCTCGAGCCGGAGATTCAGCCCCTCGCGCGGCAGGATCTTGATGCCGCCGAGGTCGATGTAGGGACGGACCGGGTTGGCCTCGGCCTCGTCGAACGGGCCGGTCGTCGCGCGATCGATGGGTCCGGCCTTGCGGGTTGCGCCGATGGGTGTCTCGTCGCTCATGCGTTGCTCCCGAGGGTGTTCTGGTAGCCGGTGGACCCGAAGCCGCCCTCACCGCGGGCACTCTCGGGCAGGGTCTCGACGGGGATGAAGCGCACACGCGGCACCGGCATGACGATCAGCTGGGCGATGCGGTCGCCGGGGGCGATGTCGTAGGCCTCGGCGGCATCCGTGTTCAGGAGGGTGACCTTGATCTCGCCGCGGTAGCCGGCGTCGACGGTACCCGGCGAGTTCACAATGGTGATCCCGTGCTTCGTCGCGAGGCCGCTGCGGGGCACGACGAAGGCGACGTAGCCGTCCGGGAGGGCGATCCGCACTCCGGTGCCGACGAGGGCGCGCTCGCCGGGCGCGAGCCGAACCGACTCGGCGGAGAGGAGATCGGCGCCCGCGTCACCCGGGTGTGCGTAGGCCGGAACCTCCGGGGCGATAATGAGGACGTCCACGCTTTCGGTCACCCAACGAGGGTAATGCAGAACACACAGCACGACATCCAGTCCCCCGCCCTCTATCGGGAGCGCCTCACGCCCTCGCTGTGGGCGATCGTCGCCGCAGCCGTCGTCGCCCCGATGGCGGCGCTCGTCTTCGCGCCGATCGACTCGACCCTGGCACTCGTCGCCGGAGCGATCGTGGGGGTGGCCGTCGTGACGCTTCTGATCGTGATCTCGCCGCTCGTCGAAGTGCGGGACGGGATGCTGCGCGCCGGGCGTGCGCGCATCGACGTAGCCTGCCTGGGCAGACCGGTGGCTCGCACAGCGCAGTCGGCCCGCGAGGCGCGCGGACCGGGGCTCGACCCTCGCGGGTGGCACCTGATCCGGGGTGGCATCGACGGGGTGATCGTTGTCGATGTGAACGATCCCGACGACCCCACCCCGACGTGGACCGTCTCCAGTCGGACGCCCGACCGGCTGGCCGCGGCGATCGTGCGCGCGCAGGCTACGCGGCGCACTCCTTGCAGATCGGACCCGACGAGCTCTCGTGGTCCAGCTGCGAACGGTGCTTGACCAGGAAGCAGTTCACGCACGTGAACTCGTCCTCCTGCGCGGGGAGCACGACGACATCGAGCTCGAGATCGGACAGGTCGGCGCCGGGAAGCTCGAAGCCGGACGGGTTATCGGCGTCCTCGACATCCACCGACGCGGAGAGCTTGTCGGGCACGCGCTCCTTGAGGGCCTCGATCGACTCGCTGTCGTCCTCGGTCTTGCGGGGGGCGTCGTAATCCGTGGCCATGCCTGTATGTCTCTTCCGTTGCGTAATGTTCGTGGGCCTGCGCTTGTCAGGCGGCGATAGTTTGCACGACGCGGGTGCATTACGCAAATGCGCGCTCGCCGGCGAGGAGCCAAACTCGCGGCACGCCCGCTGTATTCCCGGCGCGCGGCCGACACCGTGCGAGCATGGGCCCATACGCAGACCGTTCGGAGGGGCGTCAGGCATGGAACAGCTCACAGTCATCGGAACCGAGGACGACACGATCGTCTTGGCGACCGACTCGGGAGAGCGATTCGCCGTGGCCATCGATGACGTGCTCCGCGCCGAGCTCCGCAAGGCTCGCCAGGAACGCTCTGCCGACGCGAAGACGCCACGACCCAGCCCCCGCGAGATTCAGGGTCATATCCGTGCCGGAATGTCGGCGCCCGAGGTCGCGGAACTCCTCGGCGCCCGCGTCGAGGACGTGGCGCGCTACGAACGACCAGTGCTCGCCGAGCGCGAGCACATCGTCGGCCAGGCGCTCGCCGTTCCGGTCTTGATGGGCGGAGACCTGGAGCACGACGCCCTGCCGACCTTCGGCGCGGCCATCCGGGCCAAGCTCGCCGAGGCCGGTGCCACCAGCGAACGGTGGACCAGCTGGAAAGAGCAGACCGGCTGGATCGTCAAGGTCGAATTCGCGGCGGCCGACATCGAGCACGACGCACGCTGGGGCTTCGACCCCCGGCGCAGCACGTTGTCTCCGCTCAACGCCGACGCGACACAGCTCTCCCGTCAGGGATCGCTCCCGGAGGGCCTCATCCCCCGCCTTCGTGCGCTCGATCAGTCGCCGTACAAGGATGACTCCCGCTTCGACAGCGGAGCCTTCGGCCCGCGACGGCTGCCGGATCCCGAGGCCGACCTCGAGGCTCCCGACGTCGCCGAGCCCGTCGCGGCGGCGGTGCAGAACGCGGCCACCCGGCGCGCCCCCGATGCGAGCGTGACGAGCTCCGAGACGGCCGACCTTCTCGAGGCCCTGCGTCGCCGACGCGGTCAGCGCGAGCCGCTGCCCGGCGCCGAGCTCGAGACCGAGCGGTCGCACTCCCCCGTCGCGCTTTTCGATGCCCTCGAGCCCGGCTACGACGAGCTCGGCCGCGCGGACGAGAAGGCCCGCGAGGCCGAAGCCGCGCGCGCCGACGCGTCGGCGCGCCGCAGGGGACGCACGTCCATGCCCTCGTGGGACGAGATCGTCTTCGGCGCCCGCACGGATGAGCAGTAGCCCCGATCGGCTGATAGACGATCGATGCGAGCGCCACGGTGGCGAACCACCGTGGCGGTCGCAGCTGGCGCGGCTCTTGTGCTCGCGATCATCCTCATCCTCCTCACGCAGAGAAGTGCGGCACAAGGCGCGCTAGAACATTACGCTCTCGCGAACGCGCCCAGCCTGATGAGCGGCACCAGCGTCTCCTCGGGCGTCGTCGAGCCGTGCTGTCCGATCATGAGCTGCGCGCGCTTGTCGGTGAGCCGGTCGTCGTAGAACGCCCACGTCCCGCGCGCGGCGACGATCAGGTCGCCGATGCGGTGCAGCACCTCGTCGTCGACCACGGGGCCGAACGCGCCGTCGCGGATCGCCTCGGCACGGGTCGCGACATCGGCGGTGGCACCCGATGCGACGCTCCAGCGCAGGGCGGCGGCATCGGCATCCTCACCCTCTTCGAGGTAGACGTGCAGCAGCCGCGGCTCGCCGCCCACGTGGGCGACCCCGTTGAAGCGGATGTCGTCCTCATCGAGCAGCACGTGACGGTGCCGGGGCACGTCGATCATGCCGTGGTCCGCGGTGACGATCGCACCGACGCCCTTCGGGAGGTCCGCCGCGCCGAGTGCCGCGTCGACGATTTCGAGGGCCGACACCCATTGGGCGGATGCGACCCCGTACCGGTGCCCTGCCTTGTCGAGCTCGGGCAGGTAGCAGTACACCAGGGCGCCGGGTTCACTCGCCAGCGACGCCGCCGCGGCGACCCGTTCGGCGGGGGAATCGGCCGAGACGTACTGGGCGCCGCGGAGGATCGCGCGGGTGAAGCCGCTGCCGTCGTACTCCTTGAGTCCGATCGCGTATGACCGGAGTCCCGACGCGCGCTCGAAGCTCGTCGGGACCCGCTGCCAGGTCGCCGGGTCTACGCCCTCTTTCTCCCAGCCGCTGAGCTGATTGACGAGGACGCCGCGAGCGGGATCGAGCACGCGATAGCCCACGAGGCCGTGGATTCCCGGCCACTCCCCCGTCAGAAGGCTCGTGAGTGCGGCAGCGGTCGTCGAAGGGAAGACGCTGGACGCGACATCCTTCTTCCCCATCTGCGGCGCCAGGAAACGCGCGTGGCCGGCGTGGGTGCGGAGCTGCAGCGCGCCGAGGCCGTCGATGACGAACACGATGGCGGATGCCGCGGCCCCGAGCCCCGATGCGGCCCCCGTGAGGGCGGCCGTGACATCCGGAAGCACGCCGGTGAGGCTCCGGGCTCCGCTGGTCGCGGCGGGTAGCATGAGGGGCATCGGGGCAAGTCTCGCACAGCGTGCGGCCTTGCCCCGGCGCTCGTTCAAGACCCCGCGCGATCGCGGTGGTCGACCCGCTTGACCGAAGGCACGCATGGCCCGCACCGCACCGCCCGCAGACGACATCGCCGAACGCATCGAAGACGTCGATGTCTCGGCCGAGATGCAGGGCTCGTTCCTCGAGTACGCCTACTCCGTCATCTATTCGCGCGCCCTCCCCGACGCCCGCGACGGACTCAAGCCCGTGCAGCGCCGCATCCTCTACCAGATGGCCGACATGGGCCTTCGCCCCGACCGCGGTCACGTGAAGAGCGCGCGCGTCGTCGGCGAGGTGATGGGAAAGCTGCACCCCCACGGCGACGCCCCGATCTACGACGCCCTCGTGCGGCTCGCACAGGCGTTCTCCCTTCGGGTGCCGCTCGTCGACGGGCACGGCAACTTCGGGTCGCTCGATGACGGGCCCGCCGCCCCGCGATACACGGAGGCTCGCCTGGCGCCCGCCGCGCTCGCGCTGACCGAGAACCTCGACGAGGACGTCGTCGACTTCATCCCGAACTACGACGGCCAGTTCCGCCAGCCGGCGGTGCTGCCCGCCGCCTACCCGAACCTGCTCGTCAACGGCGCGACCGGCATCGCGGTCGGCATGGCCACCAACATGGCGCCGCACAATCTCATCGAGGTGGTCGCCGCCGCCATCCACCTGCTCGAGAACCCCGACGCCACGGTCGAAGACCTCATGGAGTTCGTGCCAGGACCCGACTTCCCCTCGGGCGGCATCGTGATGGGGCTCGACGGCGTCAAGGACGCCTACACGAAGGGCCGCGGCGCGTTCAAGGTGCGGGGCAAGGTCGCCGTGGAATCCCTCGGGCCCCGACGCACGGGACTCATCGTGACGGAACTGCCGTACCAGGTCGGTCCCGAGCGCATCATCGAGAAGATCAAAGATGCCGTCCAGTCCAAGCGACTGACCGGCATCGCGGACGTCACGGACCTGACCGACCGCAGCCACGGGCTCCGGCTCGTTATCGGCATCAAGACCGGCTTCGACCCGCAGGCGGTGCTCGACCAGCTCTACCGTCTGACGCCGCTCGAGGACTC
>NZ_DATMIO010000204.1:0-17189 GCF_035554235.1 Microbacterium sp.
ACGATCAAGTCGGACGACGTCCTCGGTCGCGTGAAGGTGTACGAGGCGATCGTGAAGGGAGAGAACATCCCCGAGCCGGGCATCCCGGAGTCGTTCAAGGTGCTGATCAAGGAGATGCAGTCGCTCTGCCTGAACGTCGAGGTGCTCTCGGCCGACGGCACCGCCGTCAACCTCCGCGACACCGATGATGACGCCTTCCGCGCAGCGGAAGAGCTCGGCATCAACATCTCCACCCGGTTCGAGTCCTCGTCGATCGACGAGATCTGATCTCGATACGGCGCTGGCGCGCCTACTCGATCACCGACTGACTCATTAACAAGAATTTCGACACAGGAGAACACGTGCTCGACGTAACAACTTTTGACGAGCTTCGCATCGGTCTGGCCACTGCCGACGACATCCGTCGTTGGTCGTACGGTGAGGTCAAGAAGCCCGAGACCATCAACTACCGCACGCTCAAGCCCGAGAAGGACGGTCTCTTCGGAGAGCAGATCTTCGGGCCCAGCCGTGACTGGGAGTGCGCCTGCGGCAAGTACAAGCGCGTCCGCTTCAAGGGCATCGTCTGCGAGCGCTGCGGCGTGGAGGTCACCAAGTCCTCCGTCCGCCGCGAGCGGATGGGCCACATCGAGCTCGCCGCGCCGGTCACGCACATCTGGTACTTCAAGGGCGTGCCCTCGCGCCTGGGCTACCTGCTCGACATGGCCCCGAAGGACCTCGAGAAGGTCATCTACTTCGCCGCGTACATGGTCATCTCGGTCGATCAGGATGCGCGTCACCGCGACCTGGCGACCCAGGAGAACAACATCCGCCTCGAGCTGAAGACGCTCGGCGACCGGCGTGACTCGCGCATCGCCGCCCGCCTGCAGAAGCTCGAAGAGGAACTCGCCGCCCTCGAAGAGGAAGGCGCCAAGGCCGACCAGAAGAAGAAGGTCAAGGACGCCGCCGAGAAGGACATGACGCTGATCCGCAAGCAGGCGGATGAGCAGATCGGCAAGCTCGAGCGCGTGTGGGAGGACTTCCGCACCCTCGAGGTCGGCGCCCTCAAGCCCGAGGACGACGTCTTCCACGAGCTGCAGGACCGCTTCGGTCAGTACTTCGAGGCCTACATGGGCGCCGAGTCGATCAAGCGTCGCCTCGAGGCCTTCGACCTGCAGGCCGAGTCCGACTCGCTGCGCCTGCAGATCTCCGAAGGCAAGGGTCAGCGCAAGATCCGCGCGATCAAGCGCCTCAAGGTCGTCAACTCGTTCCTCTCGACGGGCATGTCGCCCGCCGCGATGGTGCTGGATGTCGTGCCGGTGATCCCGCCCGAGCTTCGCCCGATGGTGCAGCTCGACGGCGGTCGCTTCGCGACCTCCGACCTGAACGACCTCTACCGCCGCGTCATCAACCGCAACAACCGCCTCCGCCGCCTGATCGACCTCGGCGCCCCCGAGATCATCGTCAACAACGAGAAGCGGATGCTGCAGGAGGCCGTCGACGCACTGTTCGACAACGGCCGCCGCGGTCGTCCCGTCACGGGTACCGGCAACCGGGCGCTGAAGTCCCTGAGCGACATGCTCAAGGGCAAGCAGGGTCGCTTCCGCCAGAACCTCCTCGGCAAGCGCGTCGACTACTCGGGCCGCTCGGTCATCATCGTCGGCCCCCAGCTGAAGCTGCACCAGTGCGGTCTGCCCAAGCAGATGGCCCTCGAGCTCTTCAAGCCGTTCGTGATCAAGCGCCTCATCGACCTCGGTCACTCGCAGAACATCAAGGCCGCCAAGCGCGCCGTCGAGCGCACGCGTCCCGAGGTCTGGGACGTGCTCGAGGAGATCATCCGCGAGCGTCCCGTGCTGCTCAACCGTGCGCCGACGCTGCACCGCCTCGGCATCCAGGCCTTCGAGCCGCAGCTCGTGGAGGGCAAGGCGATCCAGCTGCACCCGCTCGTCTGCGCCGCGTTCAACGCGGACTTCGACGGTGACCAGATGGCCGTGCACCTGCCGCTGTCGGTCGAGGCCCAGGCCGAGGCCCGCGTGCTCATGCTCGCGTCGAACAACATCCTGAAGCCCTCCGACGGCCGTCCGGTCACCCTGCCTTCGCAGGACATGATCATCGGCCTGCACCACCTGACCACGGTCAAGAAGGGTGCGGCCGGCGAGGGCCGAGCGTTCGGCTCGGTCGGCGAGGCGATCCTGGCCAAGGACGAGGGCACCCTCGACCTGCAGGCCAAGGTCCGCATCCGCATCCCGGGGCTCACGTTCCTCGAGGCGGAGGGCGACACCGCCGAATCGATCGCGGCGTACGAGCGCAACGGCCTCGTCGAGACGTCGCTCGGCCAGGCGATCTTCAACGACACGCTTCCCAAGGGCTACCCGTTCGTTCGCGAGCCGGCCGACAAGGGCAAGCTGTCGCAGATCGTGAACAAGCTCGCGGAGGAGTACCCGAAGGTGGAGGTCGCGGCGTCGCTCGACCGCATCAAGGACGCCGGCTTCTACTGGGCCACCCGATCGGGTGTCACCGTGGCGCTCAGCGACATCCTCACGCCGCCGAACAAGGCCGAGATCGTGGGCGGCTACGAGAAGAAGGCCGCCAAGGTCCAGTCGCAGTACGAGAAGGGTCTGACGACCGACTCCGAGCGTCGCCAGGAGCTCATCAAGATCTGGACCGAGGCGACCGACGAGGTCCAGAAGGCGATGCGCGACAACTTCCCCGAAGACAACACCATCAACCGCATGGTGTCATCGGGTGCGCGTGGAAACTGGCTGCAGATCCGGAACATCGCCGGCATGCGAGGCCTGGTGAACAACCCCAAGGGTGAGATCATCCCTCGTCCGATCATCTCGTCGTACCGCGAGGGACTCTCGGTCGCCGAGTACTTCATCGCGACGCACGGTGCCCGCAAGGGTCTGGCCGACACGGCGCTGCGTACGGCCGACTCGGGCTACCTCACGCGTCGCCTCGTGGATGTCTCGCAGGATGTCATCATCCGTGAAGACGACTGCGGCACGACGAAGGGCCTCGAGCTGCCGATCGCGGCCGCCACGGCCGACGGCTCGCTCCGCAAGGACGACAACGTCGAGAACTCGGTGTTCGCGCGCACGCTCGCGTCGGATGTCGTGGACGAGGCCGGCACCGTTCTGGCCGTCGCCGGCGACGATGTGGGAGATGTGCTCATCAACCATCTCGTCGAGGGCGGCATCACCTCGATCAAGGTGCGCTCCGTGCTCACATGCGATTCGGCCGTCGGCGTCTGCGCGCAGTGCTACGGCCGCTCGCTCGCGACCGGCAAGCTCGTCGACATCGGCGAGGCCGTCGGCATCATCGCGGCCCAGTCGATCGGTGAGCCGGGAACGCAGCTGACGATGCGTACCTTCCACACCGGTGGTTCGGCCTCGGCCGACGACATCACGCAGGGTCTTCCCCGCGTGCAGGAGCTCTTCGAGGCCCGCACCCCCAAGGGTGCGTCGCCCATCGCGGAGTCGGATGGCCGCATCACGATCGATGAGACCGACCGTGCCAAGAAGGTCATCCTGACGCCCGACAACGGCGACGAGCCGCACGTCTACCCCGTGCTGAAGCGCGCGACGCTGCTGGTCGAGGACGGCCAGCACGTCACGGTCGGCCAGCCGCTGCTGGTGGGAACGCTCGACCCCAAGGAGGTCATGCGTGTCATGGGTGCGCGCGAGGTGCAGAAGTACCTCGTCGGCGGCGTCCAGGGCGTGTACCGCTCGCAGGGCGTGCCGATCCACGACAAGCACATCGAGGTCATCGTGCGCCAGATGCTGCGCAAGGTCACGGTCGTCGATCACGCCGACACGAACCTCCTGCCGGGTGAACTGGTCGACTTCCGTCGCTACCAGGACATCAACCGCCAGACCGTGGCGGAGGGCAAGCGGGCGGCATCCGGTCGTCCCGAGCTGATGGGCATCACGAAGGCGTCGCTCGCGACCGAGTCGTGGCTGTCGGCCGCCTCCTTCCAGGAGACGACCCGCGTCTTGACGCAGGCGGCGATGGACGGCAAGAGCGACCCGCTGGTGGGCCTCAAGGAGAACGTCATCATCGGAAAGCTGATCCCCGCCGGAACGGGCCTTGCGAAGTACCGCAACGTCACGGTCGAGGCGACGGAAGAGGCGAAGAGCGAGCGGTACCCCAACCGCATCTTCGCGTCGGACGGCGCCTACAGCGAGGCCGACCTCAGCTACGTCGATTTCGACAGCTTCTCGACCGACGACTTCACGCCCGGCACGTACAATTGAGTCGAGTGGGCTCAGGTCGCGAAGCGACCTCGAGCCCACTGCGACTCAAGGTCGAGTAGGCCGCCCGCGGCCGTATCGAGACCCCGTGCCAGAGCAGTCGACCGAAGGGTCCCAGGAGAAATCCCGGGGCCCTTCGGCGTTCCATCCGCGTGTGCACGCGCGCGCGACTTAGCGTGGAGGGCGGAGGATCGTCATGGCGCGGATCGCGGGTCGGAACACGGGCATCGCCCTGATCGCGGGTCTCGTGTGCATCGGCGTGGTCGCCGGCCTGGTCGCCCTCGCGGTGCCGCTGGCCCCGGCGACCCTCGAATGGGTCGCCGTCAACGTGGACCGGGCGATCTGGAAGGACTGATCAGCCCCAGATCGATGCGACGATGCTGCTCGTGTAGCCGGTCGGCGCGAGGTTCGAATACATCGTGTCGATCAGGATGTCGTCTCGGAAGTAGAGGGTCCGTCCATCGGTGACGGGGTAGGTGGCGTTCTGCCACTCCTTCTCGCAGCGGGTGCCCACGTCGGGCTTGTAGCAGGTGTAGCCCTCGGTGTCGGCGAGACCGTTCAGCATGTCGAGGGCGGCGCCGCTCGCCATCCGCGAGATGTCGGTGGTGAGCCCCGTCGTGTCGGCCGCCGGGTCTGCCCAGATGCAGCGGAGGCTGCCGTCGGGCTGCACGCCGGACGGACCGAAGGCGGGGTCGTTCAGCGGCACACCGGCGAGCTGATCCAGCACCGCGGCGGAGAGCGTGGAGCGGCAGTCCGTCGGGATGGGGACGGAAGAGTCGGCCGTCGCGGAGGGCGAGGGCGACGGCGACCCGCTGGGGCTCGCATCGAGCGTCTGCGACTGGATCGGCGAGGGCGACCCGCTGGGCGCACCGGGGGAGTCGGCGGCGCATCCGGTCGCCGCGGACAGGACGAGGGTGATGCCGGCGAGCGCCACCAGGACTCTGGCGGGACGTCGTCGGGCCGCGGGGATGCCGGTCATGCGCCTCACAGTACGCGGGCGATCGCCGATCCCCGGGGAGACCCGCGGCGACACAGCGGCACGCCTCCCGGAGCGCCGGGCGGGTGCGGGGTAATCTCGCACTGCGGGGACGTGCCCCGCGTGAGGAGTGCGTCCGATGAGTGATCCCCAGGCTCCGAAGCCGGAGACCCCGATCGGCGAGCCCGTCGCGGAGCCGGCACCCGTGGACGACGTCGTGGACAGCGCGCACGGCAGCCTCGCCGACGCGGAAGCCGCACGCGAGGGCGTGCCGGCGGATGCCGCTTCCGAGAACGCCACTGCGCCCGGTGACGACACCGCTCGCGATGACGCTGCCGTGGTCGACGTGCCCGAGTCGGTCGTCGAGCCCTCGGCTTCGAGCGAGGCCGAGACCGTGGTCGTCGCACCCGCAGCGTCGACCGACGACGAGACCCCGTGGTATGACCGGCCCGAGCACTACGAGGCCGTCGACTCCGGAACCGCGGCCGGCGCCGCGCAGAGCGAACCGGCCTACATCGCCCCCGCCGAGCCCGCGTACGTCGCTCCCGCGCCGCAGCCGATCTTCGTGCAGGCGCCGGAGGCTCCTCTTCCACGTGGCAACCGTGCCGCCGCCGGCGCGATCGGGCTGCTCGCCGCGCTGTCTTTCGCCGCGCTGCTGCTGCTCTTCTCGATCGGCTTCGGGCTGATCACGGGCGATGTGACCACGGCGAACATCGTGGAATCGACACTCGCCGCCCTGGGCACGTGGACCCTCTGGGTGCCCGTCGTCGTCTTCTTCCTCGCCTTCTGGCTGCTCGGCGCGATCATCAACCGCGGTCGGTGGGGCCACTGGGTGGTCTTCGGGCTGCTCGTCGGCGTCGCCTCCTACGGGGGCTACATCCTCGGCCAGCTGTTCCAGGAGCCGTTCTGGATGCTGAGCGCGAGCGAGGGCGCCGCGCTCGTCGAGGGCCAGCTGCTCGCGCCCCTCGCGATCGCCTCTTTCGTCATCGGTCGCGAGCTCACGATCTGGTTCGGGGCGTGGGCCGCGGCGCGCGGCAAGCGCGTCACCGAGCTCAATCTCGAGGCGCAGCGCGAGTACGAGCGCACGCTCGAGGCCGGCCCGCAGCTCGTCCGTCGCTAAGTCCGCAGGGGGCACGCACACGTCCGGGCAGCAGCGCGGAGGGCTCAGGCGGTCGGCGCTCCTGGCGCTGACGGTCATCGCCTTCGTCGCCCTCGTGATCTTCGGGCTCGGCATGATGAGCCTCGCGACGAACACCGACGTGATCGACACCCGCGGACTCACCGCGGTGCCGGGTGCGCTCGGCATCGCGTTCGCCACGGGCGCGTTCGCGGTGGCGCTCGGGGTGGGGCTGCGCCCCCGGCATCCGTCGTTCTTCACCGCCCTGTGGGCGGCGCTCGCGGCGGCCCTCGCCTATCTCGCCGGGGTGTGGATCGGGGCGGTCGGCACGGGCGCGGACCTTGCGCTGGCCACTTCGGTGATCGGCCGCCTCGCGATCGGATGGGCAGCACCGGTCGTCGCGCTCGGTGGCGCGATCGCCGCCTGGGGCGGCGTGGCCGTGGCGCGCACCGGCGCCCGCCCGCCGCACTGGCCGTGGGAGGGCGACGACGCCGAGTGACATCGACATCCGCCCGGGAAGCCGCGGAATTCCGGGCCGCGCGCAGTACGGTAGGGACATGGAGCGGTCGCTCGAGACGCAAGTGAGCCAGGCGGTGGACGCGTGGCTGAAGTGGCTGCCCCGGTGGGAGCCGGCCACGCACCGCGGCCGCGTCGCGCCCTGCCGCCGGTGCTTCGGCTCGCCCGTCCTGTCGGCCGCGGGCCTCGGTGCCGACGTTCCGCACGGCGTGCAGCACGGGCTCTCGACACGGGTCAAGACGATCGTCGACCATTCCGTTGCCGACTACACGGCCCGCAACCTCCCGATGCTCCAGGCCGAACTCGACCAGCAGGCCGCGCGCAACCGCGCCCGCAGCTACCGCCCCGCCGAGGGACTCGAGCCGGAGTTCGAGGGGCTGCCCCTCGACCCCGACCCCGTGCCGGGCGCTCCGTTCCTCTTCACGATCTCGGGGCTCGCCGACGCTGCGGACGCCGACGTCCCCGACCTGCCACCGCTCAGCGACGAGGCCAAGGCGGCGCTCCGTCAGGAGGTCGGCCTCGCCGACGACTACGCGAACATGGTGGGCAGGGAGGTGTGCGCGGTGCTCCTGCATCACCGCCTGCGCATCCAGGCGGCGGTCACGACGTACGTCGAGCCGCAGATCGAGGCCATGCTCGATGAGCTCGCGCAGGCCCTCGACGCGCCATTCGACCCGAACGACCCGCCCCCGGCCTGACCGTCGCGTCTCCCGCACGCATGGGCAAATGCTCAGGCCTGCGCGTTAGCATGGGCCAAGCCCTGCAGCGCCAGCGAATCGCGTCCGGACCGGGGCGATTCCCGTGATCGACGCCGAGGCAAGGAGTTGGGGTGGTAAAGCGCCTTCCATCCGATCCTCCGGTGCTCCCGGGCCTGACGTACGTGCGCCCGCTCGGGTCGGGCGGATTCGCCGACGTGTTCCTCTACGAGCAGGAGATGCCGCGCCGCGCGGTGGCGGTGAAGGTGCTCCCCGGAAACCTTCGCGACCCCGATCTCGTCCGCATGTTCAACACCGAGGCCGACGTGCTGGCGCACCTGTCCGCCCATCCCTCCATCGTGACCGTCTATCAGGCGGGCATCTCGGCGGACGGGCGGCCCTACATCGTCATGGAGTACTGCCCGGGATCTCTCGCCCAGCGCTACCGCATCGAGCGCATCCCGGTCGATGAGGTGCTCTCGATCGGCATCAGGATGGCGAGCGCCCTGGAGACGTCGCACCGCGCCGGGCTGGTGCACCGCGACATCAAGCCCAGCAACATCCTCGTGACGAGCTTCGGCGTGGCCGTCCTCGCCGACTTCGGCATCGCGTCGTCGCTCGCGCGCGCCCGCCACGACGAGATGTTCGCGATGTCGGTGCCGTGGAGTGCCCCCGAGGTCATCGCCGAGGAGACCACCGGAACGATCGCGAGCGAGGTCTGGGGACTCGGGGCGACGGTCTATTCGCTGCTCGCGGGGCACAGCCCGTTCGAGCGCATGGATCGCGGCCAGAACTCCCGCGATCACCTGCGCCGCCGCATCCTGCGCGCTTCGTACACCCGCATCCCGCGGCCCGACGTCCCCGATGCGGTGCAGCGCGTGCTCGCGGTCGCGATGAGCCGCTTACCCGGCGATCGGTATCCGAGCGCGCTCGCGTTCGCCGAGGCGCTGCGGAGCGTGCAGGCCGAGCTCGGGCTGGCGCCCACCGCCCTCGACGTGGCCGTGGAGGAGTGGATCCCGAGCCCGTCCGCGGTCGACCTCGCCGACGACGCGGTGCGCGGGCCCATCCGCACGAGCGTGTCGCACGAGACCTCCCGCAAGTCGGCCCCGACGCTCGCCGTCGCGGCCGGCCGCGACGGCGGCGAGGACGAATGGTTCGACGCGTCCGCGCCGGATCGCCGACGAGGCTGGATCATCGGGGCACTGGCCCTCGCCCTCGTCGCCTCCGTCGTCACGGCCTGGGCGCTCCTGACGAGCGGGATCTTCTGACATGGTCCGCCGACGCCGCCGCACGCTCGTCGCCGCGCTCGCCGGAGTCGCGGCGATCGCCTCGGTCATCGCCATCAGCGCCGTGTGGCCGGGCCTGGACGCGCAGCGCACCACGCCGGTCGACACATCGGTCTGGGCGCTGCAGACCGCGGAAGGACGCCGGTATGCGCGCGTCAACACCGCGATCGACGAGCTCGACACCGTGCGCAGCGTCAGCAATCCGACGGCGATCGCGCAGACGGATGACGGTGCATTCCTGTTCTCGGAGAGCTACGGGCGCCTGACCCGGATCGATGAGGCGATGCCCGTCGACCTCGATGAGGATGCGCCGCGGGGGTCGACCGACCCGCCGGCCGGCACGGTGTCGGTCGCGGTGGCGGGGGATTTCGCGGGCTACCTCACCGACACCGGCGCGGTGTGGGTCGGCAGGCTCTCGGGCGGTTCCGCGGCCGTGCAGCTCAATCCGAACGCGAACGCCGGCGACGATGCTCCCCAGTACACGGCGGAGGCGATCGCCGTTGCCCCCGACGGAACCCTGTTCAGCTATTCATCGGCCGACGGGGCGGTGCTGCGGTACCGCATCCCCGACGCGCAGATCGAGGCGCGCGACGAGCTCGAGGGCGGCCCGACCGGGGCCGGCATCGAGATCGGCGCCGCCGGCGACCGGTGGGTGGTCATCGACACCGCGAACGGCAGCGTGTGGCGCGCCGGTGCGCGGGAGCCCACGTCGCTCGCCTCCTCCGGCGCGATGGCCGTGGCGCGGCCCACCGTCGCCGGCGACGAGGTCTACATCGCCGACGAGGCCGGGCTGATCCAGGTCCCCCTCGCCGACGCGGCCATCTCCCGCACCGTCGGCGGCGAAGGGCAGGACTACGGCCAGCCCGCCCGGCCCGTCGTCGTCGATCGCGATGTCTACGCCGCGTGGCTCCGCGACGACGGCGGCGTGATGTGGCGGCAGGGTGCCGGCGAGACCACGCTGGACTACGGCGGGCAGGAGCTGCCCGACGCACGGCGCCCCGTCTTCACGGTCTCGGGTTCGACCGTCATCCTCAACGAGACCCGCTCGGGCTGGGTGTGGAGCATGCCGGACGGAGCGCTCGTGTCCTCCAGCCAGGACTGGAGCCTCGATGACAACAAGGCTGCAGAAACGGAGCCCAGCGACGTGCAGGCCGAGGTCGTCATCGACCCCAAGCCGCCCGTCGCCGAGGCCGACGCCTTCGGGGTGCGCGCGGGGAGCCTCGTGACGCTGCCCGTGCTGCTGAACGACCATGACCCGAACGAAGATGTGCTGAGCATCGACCCCGCATCCGTGACCGGTCTGCCTCCGGATTTCGGCACGGTCACGATCACCGACGGCGGGGGTCGCCTCGCCGTGCAGGTGGCTGCCGGCGCGGCGGGGGCGGCGACGCTGCAATACGTCGTCAGCGACGGCACGAGCAGCGACGGCCAGCTCTCGCAGCCCGCCACCGTGACCCTCGATGTCGTACCCGAGGATCGCAACAGCGCCCCTGAGTGGTGCGGCACGTCGGGGTGCCTCGCGGAATGGCCGTCACCCGGGGTCGCTCCCGGCGGCACCGTCACCGTGCCCGTTCTGACGGGCTGGGTCGACCCGGAGGGCGATCCCGTGATGCTCCTCGCCGTCGAGAACGAGTCGAACTCGGGCGCGGTCGCCTCGACGCCGTCCGGGGAGGTCGTCTACCAGCATCCCGACGGCACCGGGACGGGCCCCGAGACCGTGGATCTGACCGTCACCGTCGCCGACACGAGGGGGGCGGTGACCACGCGACCCCTCCAGGTCCGGGTTTCGCCCACGCCCACCGTGACGGCGGAATCGTTCACCGTCATCGATACCCTGGGCGGCGCGCTCAGCGTGGATGTCGCCCCGCACGTGACGGGAACGGCGGGCTCCCTCACCCTGAAATCCGTGCGCGTGCTCGATGATGCCGCGGTCGAGGCGGTCGCCGGCGCGACCGGCACGGCGTTCGACTTCTCGGCGACCGACGCCGGGACCTATCGGGTCAGCTACACCGTGTCGGACGGCACGAGCGAGGCGACGGCGACGGCGCGGATCACCCTGCTGCCGACCGACGCTCCCGCGCAACTGGCGACCGCGCCCGTCATCGCGTTCGTGCATCCGCGCGAAGACGCGACGATCGATCTCTTCGCCGCGGTCGCCAATCCCACCCGACGGGTGCTCCTGCTCAGCGAGGTCGAGACCGCTCCCGCCGCCGGGGCTTCGCTGCAGGTGGATGCGATCGGGCAGAACTACCTGCGGGTGGCGGGTACGACCGCGACGGGGGCCGCGGGCATCCTCGGCACCGTCCAGTACCGCGTGAGCGACGGAACGGACGACGCCGGATCGAGCGTGGCGGGTCAGGCGACCGTCTACCTGCTCCCGCCCGCGCCCGAACTCGCGCCGATCGCCGTCGACGACACCGTGGTCGTCCGCGCGGGGGCCCAGGTCGACATCCCCGTGCTGGAGAACGACGTCGCGCCCTCCGGCTCCGCGATCAGCCTCGACCCGTCGACGGTCACCACGACCGCCCCCGACGCGCTGGCCTTCGGGTCCGGCGGGGTGCTGCGCTATCTCGCCCCCACCGAGACCGGCCCGACCGAGATCGAGTACTCGATCTACTCGTCGGGCTCCCCCGGCCTCGCCGACACGGCGACCGTCCGCGTGACGGTCGTGTCGGACGAGTCCAACCGCGCGCCGCGACCGGAGACGCTCGAGGGCCGGGTCCTCAGCGGCGGCAGCACCACGATCCCCTTCGACGGGTTCGGCGTCGATCCCGACGGCGACGCCGTGCGGCTCGACCGCATCACGTCCCAGCCCGAACGGGGGTCGGCGACGATCTCGGCGGATGGGGACGGCATCGTCTACACGAGCACGCAGGGCGATCGAGGACAGGAGTCGTTCGAGTTCCGGGTCATCGACGGCACCGGAGCGACGGGTGTCGGCACGGTGCGCATCGGCGTGCTCGGGGGCGAAGCGAACCCCTCGCCGGTCACCTTCACGGACTACGTCTACGTGCAGGCGGGCGCCGGCAACTCCGTGCGCGTGAGCCCGCTCGCCAACGACATCGATCCCACCGGCGGCGCCCTCGCGCTGACCGATGTGCGCCCCGATGCGGTGGATGTGCTCGAGGACGGCAGTCCGAATCCGCAGTACGGGCAGCTGGAGAGCCGGCTCGGCGATTTTTCCGGTTCCACGATCGAGATCGAGGCGGGGACGGCTCCCGGCACGACGGCATATCTCTACGACGTCGTGAGCGAGTCGGGCAACACGGGGCGCGGTCTCATCGTCGTCAAGGTCGTGCGGGAGTCCGTGCCCGACTATCCCATCGTCGCCGACACCCTGCTCACCGCCGAGACACGTGACCGCTTCGCTCGCGGGGTGGATGTCGTCAGCGGCAAGGTCTCGTGGACAGGCGGCGACGTGGGAGAGCTCACCATGAGCGTGTGGGGGGAGCCGCCCGGAGTCACCGCCGACGGCAGGGAGCTGCAGGGTGCGGTGTCGGATGACGCGCGCATCATCCCCTTCCAGGTCACCGGGGTGGGCAGTGCGGGGCAGGATGTCACGAGCTATGCGTTCCTGCGCATCCCCGGCGTCGATGACGTGGCGCTCGCGCTGCGCGCGGGGCTCACCCCGCGCCAGGTGACCGAGGGGGAGTCGGTGACCTTCGATCTGGCCGGCCTCGTGCCGGTGCCGAGGGGCCGGACGCTCGAGGTCGGCGACGACGTCGCATCCTCCGGAGCGCGCGACGCGGCGGTCTGCGCGCCGGTCTCCGGCACCCAGGTGCGCTACGACGCGGGGCTCGGGTCGCCCTGGACCGACGCGTGCACCGTGCCGGTGCGCGTCGATGGGCAGGAGGAGTGGACATACCTCTCCGTGCCGATCCGCATCCGGGCGCTCGACCCGCAGCCCGAGCTGCGTCCGGCATCGGTGACCGTCGGTCCCGGCGAGACGGCGGCCTTCGCCCTGAGCGATATGACGACCTGGCAGCGCGACGTCGCCGACACCGACATCGCATACTCGATCGAGTTCGCGAGCTCCGCCTTCCAGACGAGGCTCGAGGGCGGTGTGCTCACGATCACCGCTGATGACCGCGCGGCTCCGGGAACCGAGCAGGCCGCGATCATCGGGGTCACGAGCCACACCGGAGTGCAGCCTGCGCGTCTCACGCTGCGCGTCGGCCCCGCGCCGAGCGTGCTTCCGCAAGGCGGCACGATCGCCCAGCAGTGCTCCCAGGCGGCGGGATCGTCGTGCGAGATCACCGTGATCGGCGCGCCGGGCGAGGTCAACCCGCTTCCGCGCACGCCGCTCGAGCTCACCGCAGTGCGGGCGACCGGCGCCTGCGTCGGCGTCTCCTTCCAGGTCGCGTCCGCGGCGAGCGTGCTCGCGACGTGGGCCGGGGACGCCCCGGGGGCCACCTGCACCGCCAGCTTCTCCGTGAAAGACGCGCAGGGGCGCGGCACGAACGCCGAGCGCGACGGCTCGCTCCTGCTCGACCTGCAGGGATATCCGCGCGGGCCCGCATCGCTGCGCCAGACCCAGTACGGCGACGGCGTCGTCACCCTTCGCGTCGACCCCGGTGAGGCACGCCAGGCGTACCCCGCCCTGACGGGGTTCGTCATCCGGCACGAGGGATCGATCGTCGCGACGTGCAACGCCTCGGGGGTGTGCCCCGACATCGCCGCCCCGAACGGCGAGGAACGCCGGTACACGGCCGTCGCGGTGAACGCGATCGGCGAGTCCGCTGCCTCGGCGACCACGACGGCGTGGGCGTACGACGCCCCCGCCGCTCCGCGAGAGGTCTCCGCGACCCCCGTCGTCACGGGAGGCGAGGGCGGCCTCGTATCGGTGCGCGTCGTGGGTGTCGAGACCGCGACCACCGGCTTCCTGGAGCTCTCCAGCCCCACCGGCGAACTGCTGCGCGTGCGGGTCGACTCGAACGACACCGTCGTCATCCCCCGCTACCGGATCGGCGCGAACACGCTCACCCCGCTGACGGTCACCCCCATCTCGCGCTTCGCGGTGCCGCCGGGGCTCGAGGGGACCAGTTCGGGCGCGGCCGTGACCATCCAGACCAACGGCATCGGCGCGCCGGTCAACCCCACCCTCACCCTCACTTCGGTCTCCAACGGCGACGGCACATCGACCGTGACGGCCTCGGGCACGGCGAGCTCCGGGGGCGACGGCTCCGAGACGCGCTACGGCATCACCCAGTCGCCGGGCGTCTGCACCGTCTCGCCCGGCGGCGAGTCGGCGACGATCAGGGTTCCTCGCGACGGGGAGGTGTACACGTTCCAGCTCTGCACCGAGTCGTGGTGGCAGGGCGATCGCTACGGGCGGAGCACGGTGCAGGCAGACGTGCGCGCCGCGCAGAACTCCGCCCCGCCGACCGGGTTCACCTTCGTCGTCGACGCGAGCCCGACGGTGTCTGCGACCGACGCGCGCTGGATGATCCGGAGGACGCCCGAGTCGCCCGAGACGCCGCCGCGCTACAACACCGCCGAATTCGAGGGCGGTCCGACGACGAGCGTGTACGACCGCGATCCCGAGATGCGCGTGCGCTACGTGCACCCGCAGTGGGGACCGACGACGGACTGGGCGCGCGTGACGCCGGCCGCCGGATCGGCCCCGTACCAGGTGCGGGCATCGTGGCAGGTGACTTCGTGCACCGCCGGGCAGCCACTCGCCGGCGGGGGTCAGTCATCGCTCGCCCCGTCCGGCGGCCAGGCCACGTTCACGTTCGCGTACGGCCGGGCGCGCTTCTACGACGCCGCCGGCCAGCAGCTCCCCTACGACCCCGCCACGGGCATCGTGCCGCCGGGCGCCGTGCGCGTCGAGGCGGTCGATGTGACCGTCGACTGGAGCGTGTACGGCTGGGGTCTGGCACCCGCGGCCACTGAATTCGGGGGCGATTGCACCCCCGATCCGCCGGCGACAGGCGGCACGCCGTGACCGGCATCCGCCCTCTCCCCACGCCCTTCCCCCACACCGCAGGAGGACCCGCATGACCATCTCGCAGGAGCAGGCGACGCGCTTCGCGACGACGTTCGCCCAACTCGCCGACAACGTCGATCGGGCGGTGCTCGGCAAGCGGCACGTCATCGAGCTGGTGCTCACGGCGATGCTGAGCGACGGTCACGTTCTGCTCGAGGACGTGCCGGGCACGGGTAAGACGTCGCTCGCTCGCGCGCTCGCCCAGTCCGTGGAGGGCACGAACACCCGCATCCAGTTCACGCCCGACCTCCTGCCCGGCGACATCACCGGCATCACCGTGTACGACCAGAAGACCGGCACGTTCGAGTTCCACGCCGGCCCGGTGTTCGCGAACATCGTGCTCGCGGACGAGATCAACCGCGCCAGCCCGAAGACGCAGTCGGCGCTGCTCGAGGTGATGGAGGAGGGCAGGGTCACGATCGACGGCGTCACCCGTCCCGTCGGGGTCCCGTTCCTCGTGATCGCCACCCAGAACCCGATCGAGCAGGCCGGCACGTACCGCTTGCCCGAGGCCCAGCTCGACCGGTTCCTGATGAAGACCTCGCTCGGCTACCCCGACCACGCCGCGACCGTCCGCATCCTCGACGGCGCCCCCGTCGCGACGAGCGAGCTGGGGGCGATCGTGAGCCCCCAGCGGATGGTGGACATGGCGGATGCCGCGCGCGACGTGTACGTCAACGCGCTCGTGCTGGACTACATCGCGCGCCTCGTGGACGCCACCCGCTCGGCCGACGAGGTGCGGCTGGGCGTCAGCATCCGAGGGGCCCTCGCCCTCACCCGCTCCGCCAAGACGCGCGCCATCTCGCTCGGTCGCACCTACGCGACGCCCGACGATGTCAAGGCGCTCGCCGTGCCCGTGCTCTCGCACCGACTGATCCTGCACCCGGAGGCCGAGTTCGACGGGGTCACCGCCGAGGCGATCATCGGCCAGGTGCTGCTCGACATCGCACCGCCGTCTCAGCGCGAGGCCGTATGAGCGCAGGCCGTATGAGCGCAGACCGTATGAGCACAGACTCCGAGCAGCGGCTGACCCGGCTCGACCCGCAGTCGGGTTCGACGGCGCACACCCGCGTGACGACGGCGTCACCCGGTGCGCTCGTGCGCGCCCTCGTCGCGACCCTCGCCGGCGCGCGGCGTGCGGCCGATGCCACCCGGACCGCGGTCGAATGGGTCGGCCAGGTCGTCACCCCGGCCGGATGGCTCGTGCTCGCGGCCGCCACGATCGGGCTCGCTTTCGGCTGGGCGTACGGCTGGGTGGAGTGGCTCGTCGGGGCATTCGCGGCGATCGTGCTGCTGCTCATGAGCATTCCGTTCCTCTTCGGCGCCCGGGCCTACGACGTCGTCGTCCGCCTCGAGCACGAGCGCGTCGTCGCCGGCGGGGAGGTCTCGGGCGAGATCGAGATCCGCAATCGCAGCGGCCGGACGATGCTGCCCGGCCGCCTCGACCTTCCCGTCGGCAGCGGCCTCGTCGAACTCGGCGTGCCGATGCTCCGGCCGCGACACGTCGTCTCGCAGCCGGTCTCGATCCCGACGCCGCGTCGCGGCGTGCTCACGGTGGGCCCGCCCACCTCGGTGCGCACCGACCCCATCGGCCTCCTCCGGCGCGAGCACGCGTGGCCCGATGTGCACGATCTCTTCGTGCACCCGCGGACCGCGCAGGTGCCCTCGACGAGCGCGGGGCTCGTGCGCGACCTCGAGGGCAACCCGACCCGACGCCTCGTCGACGCCGACATGTCGTTCCACGCCATCCGCGCCTACACACCGGGGGATTCGCGTCGCCAGATCCACTGGAAATCCACCGCCAAGACGGGCCAGCTCATGGTCCGTCAGTTCGAGGAGTCGCGCCGCTCGCGCATGGCGGTGGTGCTGAGCCTCGCCCTCGCCGACTACGCCGACGACGACGAGTTCGAGCTCGGCGTGAGCGCCGCGGCGTCGCTCGGCGCCCAGGCCGTGCGCGATGGGCGCGACCTCGACATCGTCACGGGAGCTCCCATCCCGCGGGTCGTGAAGGGCCGGCTCCGTGCCATCCAGAACCTCGAGGCCACGTCTCCCCGCGCCCTCCTCGACGGGTTCGCCGCATTGGAGGGGCTCGAGCACACGATGCCCCTCGAAGAGGTGTGCCGCCTCGCGGTGGAGGCATCCGATGCGCTGTCGATCGCGTTCATCGTCTGCGGGTCGCGTGTCACGCTCACCCGCATCCGGCAGGCCGCCCTCGCCTTCCCGACCGACACCGCCGTCATCGCGGTCCTCTGCGACGAGCGAGCGCACCCTCGGGTGCAGGCCGTCGGGACGCTGACCCTGCTCACGATCGGACTCCTCGACGACCTCCCCGCCCTGCTCCTGAGGGGGGTCCAGTCGTGATCCGGTTGGAGTGGCCGCCC
>NZ_DATMIO010000205.1:0-5668 GCF_035554235.1 Microbacterium sp.
CAGCGGGTACGTCGTGCCTCCGGGAGTGTCAGTTGACGTTTACCCGTTGACCACGCCCTGACACCCGAGCCCGAGGTTGTGGCTGTTCAGCCGCTCTGCCTCAAAGGGATGCGCGACTCCCCTAGCCCTCCGCCTGCGCAACCGCCCGCCGGTGCAGTTCGTGCATCTGGGTGTCGAACGGCGCCACCGGCGTGATCACGACGACATCTGGCGCGACATCCGTGAGCGGCATTGGCGTCACCGGGCCGGCCGGCAATCCCCACGCCGCCCGCCACTCGGCGAGCTGTGCGGCCGACGCGGCAGCGACGACGCGTCCCAGTCCCGCCCATCCGTGGGCGGCTGCGCACATCGGGCAGTGCTCGCCCGACGTGTAGACCGTCGATGTTGCACGCTGGTTGGGGGTGAGGTGTGCGATCGCCCACCTCACGAGCGCCAATTCAGGATGCGCGGTCGGGTCGCCATCGGATCGCTCGCGGTTCGTCGCCTCGGCCAGCACTGCTCCGTCTGCATCGACGAGGGCCGATCCGAACGGATCGTCGCCGTTCTCGAGCGCGTGCGTCGCGAGCTCGACGCACCGCCGCAGGTGACCCTCGTCGATGCTGGAGATCTCGGCATCCATCTTCGTCACCCCTTCGATTCGCAGCCGATCCCGGCTCCAAGCCCAGTCCCTTCTATACCCCATGCAGTCGAGCCTTGTGGGGTTTTGTGGGCTCGAGAGAACGGAAGCCATGACCTGCACCGCGAACGGGTGTCCGTGCCGTCGCGACAATGACGACGTCGTCATCCTTGACTGTCATCGCGGTCCTCTCAACTCGAAATCGTGGCGGTGGCCGGATCGAGGGCTTTCATCAGCGCTATCGCCTCATCGACGCTCACGGCAGAGCCGAACCCGTGGAAGTCAGGTCGGTACACGATCGCGACCGCCATCGTGGAATCGAAGACACGCGAATAGCGTCCGTCGATATCCGCCCCGCTGTGTCGATTCCGCGGCGCCGCGTCCCCTGGCACGATCTCGATGACTTTGCAATCGATTCCGTCTGGCCTGGCGTCGCGTATGCGCTGTGCGTCGGCCTCGCTGACGCGCCGGGCATCGATAAAGGCCGCGAAGGCTCCCCACGTAATGCGGTCGGCGTTGATGACCGAGCCGTCGAGCCCGCGCAGCCGACCCTGAACGCCGACGCGTCCTGCTATCGGGTCGTCGCCGGGCGCGCCGCCTGGGAAGAACCCGCTTCCGAGCACCTCGGGCGGCATCACCGGCAGCGCGTTCCACGGCAGGGGACCCTTTTCCAGGAAGTGCGCGTCTCGTGCGGCTACCTTCTCCGGATCGGTCTCACAGATGAGTCGACCTAGTTCTAGCGACATGTGCAATGCGTACTGCACGTGCGAGAGCCGTTCAGACCCGTACGTGTCGAGCAGCTCCGGCTGCGCCTCGCCACGGAGAACGTGGTCCAGCTTCCACACCAGGTTGAGCGCGTCTCGGCAGCCCGAGACCATGCCGCGGCCCCAAAAGGGTGGCATGAGGTGCGCAGCGTCGCCCGCGATGAAGACGCGACCGTCGCTCCACCGGTCGGCAACACGGGCGTGGAAGGTGTACATCGCGAGGCGTTCGAGCTCCGCATCCTCTGGGTGAACGCCCCACGGCTCGACGAGCGACCACGCCGTCTCAGGGGTGCTGAACGACGCCGCCTCGTCGCCCGGCATCCGCATGAACTCGAATCGGCGCCGCCCGGGACCACCCGACACGCAGGAGGTCGGGCGAGCCGGGTCGCAGATCTGCCCGTTGACTGGCACCCACTCGCGAGGAGCCATCTTGAGGTCCATGACCAGCCAGTCGGAACTGAAGTCGAGGTTCTCTTGTTGAAAACCGGCGAGCGCACGCACAGTAGAGTTCGCACCGTCGCATCCGATGAGGTACCCCACGCGGATTTGCCTCGTGCCCGCCGGCGTCTCCACGGTCGCGGTGACGCCGTCATCATCCTGCACATACGAGACGAGCGCGGTGGACCAGAGGTTGTCCAGTGTCCCGGCCTCGTCCTGGTGCCTCCGGAGCGCCTGCTCCAGGTCTGGCTGCGCGAACATGGTCGACTCGGGCCAGCCCTGATCGCCGTCGAGTGCATTCGGGAACGTCAGCAGAAGCCGCCTGTCCGCGCTGAGCCAGTCGTATGCTGCGGCGGGTTCGCTGAAAGTCGATTGCTCATCCTCTCCGATGCCGAGACCTGCCAGCAGCCGGTTGACGTCCGGGTCGTAGTGAACGGCGCGCGGAAGCGCGTAGGCGAGCTCGTGGCGCTCGATCGCGACGACGCGGTGACCTCGCTGTGCGAGGTAGAGCGAGACGATCTGCCCCACCACCCCCTGCCCTACGACGAGGACGTCGTAGTCCGTTTCACTCACGTGCTGGCCTTTCGTTCTGACGCGATTCGCGCGCGCGACGGGTGAACCAATCGACCGTGGACGGATTCGAAAGGGCTCCGAGATTGACCGCCAGTTCCACTGGGCGGCCGAGGAAGAGCTTCTTCAGCGGAACCTCGATCCGCTTGCCGGCGTGCGTGACCGGGATTCCAGGAACATGCTCGATGGTGTCCGGGACGTGTCGTGCACTTGCGCGGGCGCGGATGGTCGTGCGGATGGTGGTGCGGAGTTCGTCATCGAGGACGTGGCCGTCAGCGAGCTCGACGAACAACGGCATCCAGTAGCCGCCGTCGGGGCGTTCGATTCCCAAGACGACGCTGTTACGGATGACCGGAATCGTGTCGAGGGCGGCGTAGATCTCCGCGCTGCCGAGTCGAACGCCGTCACGATTGAGGGTCGCGTCGCTGCGGCCGTGGACGATGACCCCGGCGGACCTGGTGCGGCTGATGAGATCGCCATGAGTCCAGACAGAGGGATCCCGCTCGAAGTAGGCGGCGCGATAGAGAGCTCCGTCGTCGTCGTCCCAGAACCCGATGGGCATCGAGGGCATCGGGGCAGTGACTGTCAGCTCTCCCACCTCGCCGTCGGCGACCTGTGAGCCGTCGTCCGCGCGCACCTCGAGAGCGACACCGAGGGCCGGACCCTGGAGCTCGCCGACGTGGACAGGCTGCCATTGATTGCCCCCGACAAACCCGCTGCAGATGTCTGTGCCTCCGGAGTCGCTGGAGAGGTGAACGTCCGGCTTGACGGCATCGTGCACCCACCGCCAGGTCGACGGCGACAGAACGGACCCGGTGGACATGATCGTGTGAAGCGCGGACAGATCGTGCCGATCGCCTGGCCGAAGGCCCGACTTCTCCACGAGCGCGAGGTAGGCAGCGCCGGTCGCCAGCATGGTCGTGCCGGATTCGGCCACGATCTCGAACTGTCGGTCGGGCTCGGGCCACGTCGAGGCGCCGGGGAAGGTGACCACCGCCGATCCGACGCTGAGGGTGTTAGGAAGCGTGTTCCAGACCATCCAGGACGTGTTCGCGGCGGTGAAATAGCGGTCCTCCAGCCCGAGACCGAATTGCAGTCCGATTCCCTTCGCCGCCTCGAGCAGGATGCCCCCGTGGCCGTGCACGATCCCCTTCGGCGCACCCGTTGTGCCGGATGAGAAAAGCACCCACAGAGGGTGATCGAATGGGACGCGGACGTACTCCGGCTCAGCCGACGGCAACGAATCAAGGTCATCGAGAGTGATCAACTCCCGTGATGTCGGCAGTGCAGCCTGAACCGAGTTCTGCAAGCGCGAGGTTTCGACGGTGCGCCCTTTGAAGACATATCCGGACGATCCGACGAGCACGCGCGGTCGCAACTGCCGAAGACGCTCGACGATTGCGGTCTCGGCGAAGTCAGGCGCACACACGGACCAGGTCGCACCGATCGCTGCGGTGGCGAGCATCGCGACGATGGTTTCAGGTGTGTTGGGGAGCACGCCGGCGACCACGTCTCGTCTGCCGACGCCGGCGGTCCGGAGACGTGCCGAGAAGGCGGCGACACGATCCTGGAGCCGGCCCCACGACCATGAGTCGACCCCGCCGCCCTCATCCAGTCCCAGGATTGCCAGGGAGTCGGCCCGTCCGCGTGCATGACGCATGACGTTCTCCGTGAAGTTGAGCCGCGCCCCCGGATACCAGACCGCGCCGGGCATTCGTGAGTCGGCCAGGGCATTGTCCGCGAAGTCGTCGCCGATGATCCCCGCATGCGCGCGAACGGCGTCCCAGAACTGTCCGGGCTGGGTGATCGACCACCGCCAGAACGACGGGTAGTCGTCCAGGGCGATGCCGAATCGGTCGGCGACCTGGTGACGCAGCGACCACATATTGGTCGCCTCGATGCTCTCCCGGGTGGGAGTCCAGCTCACTTCCGGCGACTCGACGGTTGAGGTGTTCACGATGCGGCGACGAAGGCGTTCTGGAACGATCCGATCCCGTTCAACGTGCTCGTCAGGGTGAACCCAGGACGCATCAGGATGCCGCGCCCCAGCCCGACACCCGCGGGAGTACCCGTCCAGATGAGATCGCCGGGCAGGAGGGTGACGATCTGCGATAGCCGATGGATGGACTCGGGGACGCTGAAGAACATGTCGTTCGTGGAGCCCTCTTGAACAGTCAGGGGCTCCTCTCCGGGTCGCTCGAGCACCGCGTGGAACTCGATCGCGTCCCTGTCGGCGAACTCGTCCGGCGTGACGATGAACGGGCCGAAAGGTCCGAAGTTCGGGTACGACTTGCCCATCGAGAACTGAGGCACGGGACCGCGGCGCTGCACGGCCCTCTCGCTGATGTCCTGACCGAGCGCAACGCCCGCCACTCGCGACCAGGCATCTGCTTTGTCGATGCGGTGCCCGCCGGTGCCGATAACGACCACGATCTCCGTTTCGTAATCGACATCATCACTCGGGAGCTCGACGGTGGCGTTCGGGGCCGCGAGGCTCGACTGGAACTTGGTGAATACGATCAGGTCGTCCGGCGCAGGGATGCCGGCTTCTTCGGCATGCGCCTTGTAGTTGACTCCGATCGCCAGCACCTGGCCGGGGTTGGGCACGGGGACGCCGAGGGATGCCTGGTCGAACGGCAGACCGCCGGAGAGGTCGACGTCACCGGCCCATGCGACGAACGCGCTCCACTTCTGGTACACGTCGATCGGATCTGGACCGAAGGCTCCGTCGCTCGCCGTGGCGATGTCGACGGCGGTCGACTCGGAGATCAGCGCCGCGCGGCCGTTGAGATTCGCGATCCTCATCGGCCTGCTCCTGCCGGCGGGAACGCCACGCCTTCGAGCAGCGAAGGGTCGGCTGCGACCTTCTCGGCCCAGACATCCGGGAACGCGGGGTTCGGCACTTCGGCTGCAGGACGGTACTCACCTGCGTAGGCACGTTCGTGGATCTCGTCGTGATCGAGCCCCGCATCACGAGCCTCGACGAGCTTGTCGGGGTCGAACTGTGGGCCGAGCTGGTCTTCAGCGAACTCCCGCGACGCCCACATCCACTCTTTGGATTTGCCCCAGTCCCGGAAGTTGTCGACCTGGATCTCCACGCCATTGCCGTCCGGATCGGCGTAGTAGATCGACATGGTCATCCCGTGGTCCATGCAGAACGCCGGCGAGATGCCCAGGTCGCGAAGCCGGACGTAGTTGTCCAGCCAGGAGTCGAAGTCCTCGTACTCGAACGCGGTGTGGTGGATGCCGGCGGTGTGCGGCTTGTCCACGGGCGGCTTGG
>NZ_DATMIO010000206.1:0-5075 GCF_035554235.1 Microbacterium sp.
TGAACGCCTTGAGGGCCGCGAGATCCTGCTTCGTCTGCGGGTCGGCGAGCACCGCCGCCACGAGCGAGCGGTCGGGCACCAGGCGTCCCGGGGCGATGTCCTGCGCTTGCGCGTACGACTCCCGCGCGAGCCAGAGCGACCGTGCGACCGCGAGGCCCTTTCGGCCACGAACAGTGTGCAGGCCGCTCAGGCGACGCCACGGATCCTCGCGCACGGGGCGCGGCGCGCGCTCGAGCACGGCAGCGAACTCCTCGCGCGCGAACTCCGCCTTGCCCTGCTCCTCGAGCTCGGCGACGAGGGCATCGCGCACGTCCACCAGGTGCTCGACGTCCTTCGCCGCGTAGTCGAGCCACGACTGGGGGAGCGGCCGGGTCGACCAGTCCGCCGCCGAGTGCGCCTTCGCGAGGGTGATGCCCAGCGTGTCCTCGACGACGGCGCCGAGACCGACGCGGTCGTGCCCGAGCAGGCGCGAGGCGAGCTCGGTGTCGAAGATCTCCAGCGGCACGAGGTCGAGCTCGCGGAGCGAGGGCAGATCCTGGCTCGCGGCGTGCAGGATCCACTCCGCTGCGCCGATCGCCGCCTGGAGCGGGCTGAAATCGCCGATGGGAGGAGGGTCGAAGAGGAAGATCCCCGCGCCGCGGCGGAATACCTGGATCAGGTAGGCCCGCTGCGAGTAGCGGAACCCGGAGGCCCGTTCGACGTCGACGGCGACGGGCCCGTCGCCGCGCGCGAGGGTCTCGGATGCCGCGGCGAGGCCTTCTGCGGTATCGATCACGACGTAGTCAGGCACGTGGCACCCTACGCGCCCCGAACACGGCGATCTGCTCCGACCCCGGCGGAAGACCTGCGAGCATGCACACGAGTTCGGCCCACGCCTCGACATGCGGGGCGAGGGCGCCCTCGGGCGACCACGAGGCGCGGAGTTCGATCTGTGCGCCGTCGCCCTGCGCCGCAAGGGACCCGAATCCCTTGGACAGCGTCTTCGTCGCCGTGCCCGATGCCGAGTGATATGTCGCCGTCCGGGAGTCGAGCGCGTCGACGAGCCACGACCAGGCGACATCCGCCAAAAGGGGATCGGTGCCGATCTCGGCCTCGACGGGGGCCTGTGCAAAGCACACGATGCGCATGGATGCGTTCCATGGCGGCGGTTCCTCGGGGTCGTGCAGGAGGATGAAGCGCCCCGTCCCGAAGGCGGAGTCGACGCCTTCCGCCTCCGGCCGAACATCGCCCGCGAGCGCGAGCGCGCTGGGGGCCAGGCCGCTCGGCGCCGGGATCTCACGAACCGAGAGGTCGTCACGGAACACGACGCCCCGTATTTCTGCTTCCGCGCGCGCGAACGCAGCATCGGTCGGGCGATCTGCTGTCACGACGACAGACTAGAGTGATGCATCGATGAAGACCCCCAGGCACGCCGCACCCGCCGCTCCTGGCCTGATCGTGGGCCTGCAGCTGACCGCCGCTGTGCTCGGCGCCGCCCTGACCGGCGTGCTCGGCGCCATCGCCTTCGTCTCACTGCGCGTCGCACGTCGGGTCGTGACTCCGGCGGCGCGCCAGGCCGACACCGTGATACTCGGCCTGGACACGTCGGCGCAGACGATCACGCTCTCTCGCACCGCCGACACCCGGCTGCCCGGGCGCTACGGCCTCTTCACGAGCGGCAGCGAGTCGTACCTGAAGCTCGGCTCGGTACTCGCCGAAGACGAGACGACGGTCAAACGCAAGCTCCTCACCCGCATCGATGGCCAGACGACGCTCGGGCGCGACGCGGCCTTCAGCGGCTGGTACTTCGATCGCCCCGAGCAGCTGCACGTGCCCTTCGCCGCCGAACTGATCGGCGCATCCGTGGGCCCGTGTCCCGCGTGGTTCTTCCCGGCGGCGGGTGCCGATGGCGCTGCGGCGAGCGATACCTGGGTCATCCAGATCCATGGCCGAGGAACGACACGATCCGAGTGCCTTCGCGCGGTCCCCGTGTTCCGCGACCTCGGCATCAACAGCCTGCTCGTGTCGTACCGCAACGACGGCGAGGCGCCCCGCAGCCGCACGGGCACTTACGGACTGGGCGCGACCGAATGGCGTGACGTCGACGCCGCCGTCGCGTTGGCACGCCGTCGCGGAGCGAAGCGCATCGTGCTGATGGGCTGGTCGATGGGGGGAGCGATCGCCCTGCAGCTCGCACTGTCATCAGCGCATCGCGATGCCATCGTCGGCGTGGTGCTGGAGTCGCCGGTCATCGAATGGCGAGTGGTCCTCGACCACCAGGCGCGGCTGCTCGGCTTGCCGCACGCGGTGAGCGACATGGCGATCGGCGCGCTGGGTGCCGAATGGGCGACCCGCGTGACCCGCACGGGCGAGCCGATCGACTTCGACCGCCTCAACGTCGTCGCCCGGGCGGACGAGCTGCGGCATCCGATCCTGATCCTGCACAGCGACGACGACGGCTTCGTGCCGGCCGATGCGTCCTACGACCTGCTCGTGGCCCGGCCCGACCTCGTCACGATGCAGACCTTCGAGACCGCGCGGCACACCAAGCTCTGGAACTACGACCAGGAGCGCTGGACCCGCACGATCTCATCGTGGCTCGAGGGCCTCGGCGTCACGAACGCCCCCGCCGGCGACGCGGACTGACGCCTCGCGTGACGCGGACTGACGCCTCGAGGCGAGCATGTCAGACGAGGGCCTTCGCCTGCACCTGACGCTTCGCGCGCATCAGCATTCCGGTCATGCCGCTGAGGCGCAGCGGCGACACGGCGCGCGTCAGCCCGATGGACTGCGGGAAGTCATTGGGGATGCCGAGCACCTCATCGGCGGAGAGCCCCGTGATGCCCTGAACCAGGATGCTCGCGAAACCCCTCGTCGTCGGCGCCTCGCGCGGCGCGGTCGCGTGCATCGCCACCCGCCCGTCGGCATCGACGTCGACGATGATGTAGACGGGCGACTGGCACTCCACTACTCGTTCGCGCAGCTCGGGGTGCGCGTCATACTCCGACGGCACATCGGGCAGCTCGTTCGAGAACTCGAGCAGCAGCTGCAGCCGATCGGGTTCGGGCAACTCGAGGAACTCGTCGCGGATCTCGGCGAGTGCCTGGGGGAGGGCGGTGTCGGTCATCACCGCAATTCTCCCACGCGGCGCCGCCCGGGCGGGCCCTGCCGGTCAGGAGAGCGCGGGGACCTCGCCGGGGTCGGTGCCCACGACGATCGGCACGCGCACGGAGCTGCCCCACTCGGTCCACGAGCCGTCGTAGTTGCGGACCTTCTCGAACCCGAGGAGGTGATGCAGCACGAACCACGTGTGGCTCGAGCGCTCCCCGATGCGGCAGTAGGCGACGATATCGTCGCCGTCGGCGAGCCCGGCGCCATCGCGGTAGATCGCGTCGAGCTCGGCGCGGGTCTTGAACCCGCCGTCCTCGGCGACCGCCTTGCCCCACGGCACGCTCTGGGCCGACGGGATGTGGCCGGCGCGCAGCGCGCTCTCCTCCGGGTACGCGGGGGCGGTCGTGCGCTCGCCCGAGTACTCCTCGGGTGAGCGCACATCGATGAGCGGGTTGCCGAGGTGCGCGAGCACGTCATCCTTGTAGGCGCGCAGCACGGAGTCGTCGCGGTCGATGACCGGATATTCCGTGGGCTCCGGCGTCGATGCGTCGGTCGTGATGGGGCGCCCCTCGGCGATCCAGCGATCGCGTCCGCCATCGAGGAGGCGGACGTCCTGGTGCCCGAACAGCGAGAACACCCAGAGAGCATAGGCCGCCCACCAGTTGTTCTTGTCGCCGTAGATGACCACCGTGTCGTCGCGGGAGATCCCCTTGCGGCTCAAAAGCTCGGCGAATCCGGCACCGTCGACGTAGTCGCGCACGACCGGGTCGTTCAGCTCCGTGTGCCAGTCCACCTTGACGGCGCCCGGAATGTGCCCGGTCTCATAGAGGAGCACGTCCTCGTCGGATTCGACGACGACCAGGCCGGGGGCGCCGAGACGTGCTTCGAGCCATTCACCGGTGACCAGCCGCCCGGGCTCGGAGTACTCGGCGAACTTTTCGGATGAGGTGTCGAACTCGACGGACAAGGTGTGCTCCTCGGGTGGTTCGAGCGGATCGCTCTGGGGGACGGCGTAGGGTTGTCACCGTCCCTCCGACCATAGGTCGCGCGGGCGTCGCCCGCACCCGTTCCGGTAAGAGTTCGACACAGGATCACTCGCATGACAACCACCAGCGCCCGCACGGGGATCATCCGCCTCTCCGACCTCCAGCCACAGGTGACGGGCGCCGAGATGGTCGCGAGCCTCGTGCCACCGCCGCAGTTCGACGACGCGACGTTCGAGACATACCGGGCGGATGCTGCATACCCGTCGCAGCAGGAGGCGAAGGAGACGCTCATGGCGTTCTCCGGCGTCGCGCCCGCCGCGAAGCGCGGCGGCTTCTTCAGCCGGCCGAAGAAGGGCCCGGAGCCGAAGCCCGGCGTCTATCTCGACGGCGGCTTCGGCGTCGGCAAGACCCATCTCCTCGCGGCGATCTACCACGCGCTTCCCGCCCGGCGGAAGTACTTCGGCTCCTTCATCGAGTACACAGCGCTCGTCGGCGCCCTCGGCTACAAGAACACCGTCGACCTGTTCCGCGGATCCGACCTCCTGTGCATCGACGAGTTCGAGCTCGACGACCCGGGCGACACGATGGTGATGACGAGACTGCTCGCCGAGCTCGTGTCCTCGGGCACACGCCTGGCCGCGACATCCAACACCCCGCCCAACGCCCTCGGCGAGGGGCGATTCGCCGCCCAGGACTTCCTCCGCGAGATCCACGCCATGTCGGCCAGCTTCCAGACCCTGCGGATCGACGGCGTCGACTACCGGCAGCGCTCCTTCGACGGCCACGCGGTCGTCCTGACCGATGCGGACTACGAATCAGCCGTGATGGATGCCGCGAACAGCGGCCTCGCCTCCGACGACGCGTTCGACGCGCTCATCGCGCATCTCGCGCGGGTGCACCCGTCGAGGTACATCCGGCTCGTAGAGAGCATCGACCTGGTCGGCATCCGCGCGGCCCGCGAGCTCACGGATCAGTCGGAGGCGCTGAGGTTCGTCGCGT
>NZ_DATMIO010000207.1:0-22937 GCF_035554235.1 Microbacterium sp.
TGTCGCCGTCGACAACGTCGCCGGCTCCGTGCCCGTCGACCGCGCCGCACTTCCCGAGCGCTGTGTGCTGCTCTTCGGGCAGGAGGGCCCCGGGCTCAGCGCGGAGGCGCTCGCCGCGGCATCCGGGATCATCGAGATCACCCAGTACGGCTCCACCCGCTCGATCAACGCGAGCGCGGCGGCCGCGGTCGTGATGTACGAATGGTGCCGGCGATACGCCGGCTGACCTCCCGCTACCGCGGTCTTGAGCGGGTCGCGCTCACACGTTCCTCGCAGGGAGTGCCGGGCACTCGTCCAGACGGATTGCGCAGACTCGGGAACTTGTGTCCGACCCGAGACGCACGCCGTTGCCGAGCACCGGTGCAGAACCACCCGAAGGACTGCTCCTTTTCGTATGCTTTCACGCTCCACGCAGACCCCTGCCCGCCAGAGCCGCCTCCGCGGTTTCGCCCCCCTCGCACTCGGGCTCGGGGTGACCCTCGGCGCGGCCACGCTGACCGGCTTCACGATAGCGACACCTCCCGCCCACGCCGGCGAGGCCGTCCTTCCGACCGTCACGACATCGAGGACGATCGGGATGGATGGCGCCGTCACCGGGTCGGCGGTGGTCGAGACCATCACCGAGATCACCGAGCGCGCCGAGGACGCAATCGACAACGGACGGGCGGCGGTGGATCGGGTCGAGACGATCGAGGCCGACGTCGCGGCCGCGGGCCTGGATCTCGGTGCCGCGAGCACGGTCATCGACACGAGCGACCTGCGCGCCGACATCGATCGGCTCGCGTCCTCGGCGGTGATGCCCCTCCTGCTGCTCCCGGCCGCGACCGACGACGCCACCGCCGAGACGGCGCACGTCGAGGCACTCGCAACGTCGCTGCGAGAACGACTGGATGCCGCGCAGGCACAGCGCGCCGCGGAGGAAGCGGCCGCCGCCGCAGCGCAGGCCGCAGCCGAGGCGGCAGCCCAGGCGCAGCGCGAGGCCGAGGCGGCCGCCGCCGCGCTCGCCAACGCGAACACCGTCGACGGCGCCAAGGCGACCGCCGCGCAGAAGGCATCGGCCGAGTACGGCTGGGGCTCCGACCAGTTCTCGTGCCTGGTTTCGCTCTGGAACAAGGAGTCCGGCTGGAACTACAAGGCCTTCAACGCCTCGAGCGGCGCCACGGGCATTCCGCAGGCTCTGCCCGGCAGCAAGATGGCCAGCGCCGGATCGGACTGGCAGTCGAGCGCCTCGACCCAGATCAGCTGGGGCCTGCGCTACATCGCGTCGGTCTACGGCACGCCCTGCGGCGCGTGGGGGCACTCGCAGTCGACCGGCTGGTACTGAGCCGATTCCGGATGCCGGGCGGCGGCCACGCTGGTCGATCCAGGATCCCAGGCCTCGGCGACGCCGGTTCTGATTCAGGATGCCGGGGGCCCGGCGCCGCTAGTTCTGGATCGCCGCGCCCGGCGTGACCTCGTACACGAAGATCGCGTCGGCCTCGGCGCTCAGTTCCAGCCGCGTCTCCGTGCCCCCGGCGAAGTCGACCCTCGTGTTGCCGGCGCCCCGCTCGCCCCGCGCGCCGCACGCCACCTCGCCCCGTGCGATCTCCTCGCTGCCGCCCATCAGCCGGTAGGCGATCGGCGTGCCCGCGGCGCTTTCGCACGCGATCTGCACGGTCCAGGCCCCGGCATCCTGCCCGATCTCGGCGCGGTGACCCGTCTCGGCCGTGACGGCGCCCGCTTCGCGGATCACGGCCTTCGAGCCGCCGGGCTTGTTGCGCGGCAACGCCGACTCCGCCCAGGCCGTGAGGCTCGTCGGGCCCCCTGGGCTCTTCGACGCGCGGGGCTCGGCGGAGGGAATCGCGTCGCCCGTCGAGCCGCCCGTGGGGATACCCGTCGCGCCGCCGGCGCACCCGGCGAGCACGGCCGCGACGACCCCGATGCCGGCGAGCACGAGAAGACGACGCATCCCTCCACGCTACGTCCGGCGCGTCCCGGCGGCCATCACGATGCCGTCACGAAGCACCGTCACGAAGCACCCGTCACGAAGCACCCGTCACGCAGCCGCGTCACGAAGCAGACGTCACGCAGCCCCGACGACCATCCACGCCGATCCGCGCGCCCGCCACGCCAGCGTCACGAGCCGCGCCAGCAGGTACCCGCCGAAGAAGGCGACCGAGAGCCAGGCGAGCCCAGCGGCGCCGGTCGCGCCGCCCACTGCGACCCACCACAGCAGCGGCAGGTAGCAGACCAGGTTGATGAGCCCCGTGACGGCGAGGTACTTCGCATCGCCCGCGCCGATCAGCACGCCGTCGAGCACGAACACGAGGCCGGCGACCGGCTGCGCCACGGCGAGCACGATCAGCGCCGGCTGGATCTGCGCGGCGAGTGCGGGATCGCCGGTGAAGACGAGCCCCATCACGCCCGAGAGCCCGCCGATGACGGCGCCGACGATCACCCCGAAGGCGACGCCCCAGCGTGAGACGCGCCCGAGCACGCGGCGCACACCGGCGGTGTCGCCGGCACCGAGGCCTTTGCCGATGAGCGCCTGGGCGGCGATGGCGAGGGCGTCCAGCGCGAACGCTGCGGCGGAGAAGATCGTGAACACGACCTGCCAGCCCGCGAGCTCTTCGGTGCCGAGCGCGGTGGCGGTGACGACCGAGAGCAGCAGGGCGACGCGCAGCGACAGCGTCCGCAGGAACAGCCATCCGCCCGAGAGGGCCGATCCCCGCATCCCCTCCCGCCGCGGTCGGAAGGCTGCCGCGTGGCGCCGGGCGAGCCGGCCGATCACCACGACGTATGCCGCGACCATGCCCCACTGCGCGACGACCGTGCCGACCGCGGATCCCGCGATGCCCCACCCGAGCCCGTAGATGAAGAGCCAGTTCAGCAGGGCGTTGGCACCGAACCCGAGGCCCGCGATCCACAGCGGCGTCACGGTGTCTTGCATGCCGCGCAGCAGGCCCGTCGCCGCGAACACGATGAGCATGGCGGGCAGGCCCCCCATCGAGATGCCGAGGTAGGTGGCCGCCGCCTGCGTCACCTCGGCGGATGCCCCGAAGAGCCCGACCAGGAACGGCGTCGCGAGGTAGCCGCCGAGCGCGAGCACCGCTCCGATGCCGAGCGCGAGCCACATCCCGTCGATCCCGACCGACACGGCACGAGTGGGATCGCCGGCGCCGAAGCGGCGCGCCACGGCGGGTGTCGTCGAGTACGCGAGGAAGATCATCAGCCCGACGACGGTCTGCAGCACCGCCGACGCGATGCCGAGGCCCGCGAGCGGCACGAGGCCCAGATGGCCGACGAGCGCGGCATCCACGATGAGAAAGAGCGGCTCGGCGACGAGCGCTCCGAGCGCGGGCACCGCGAGGCGCAGGATGTCGCGATTGAGGGTGTCCCTCGGCAGGCGGTTCGGGCTCACGCACTCGAGCCTATTGATCGGCTGAGAACGGACGGCCGAGTCTGCGCAGGCTGTTCGTTCGCCAGCCGGCGACGCCTATCCTTTATCTCATGACCGACGACGCCCGATCCGGTCTCGCGCTCGATGACCTCAGCGCTGAGATTCGCCCGCAAGACGATCTGTTCCGCCACGTCAACGGCAACTGGATCGAGCGAACGGAGATCCCGGACGACAAGGCCCGCTGGGGCGCCTTCCACCTCATCGCCGAGCAGGCTGAGAAGGACGTGCGCACGATCGTCGAGGAGTCGCAGGAGTTCGAGCCCGGCACCGAAGGCCGCAAGATCGGCGACCTGTACACGAGCTTCATGGACACCGCGCGCATCGCCGAGCTCGGAGTCACCCCGCTCGCGGAGCAGCTCGCCCGCGTCGACGACATCACCGACATCCCGTCGTTCCTTCGCGTCGTGGGCGCCCTCGAGCGCGACGGCGTCGGCGGCATCATCGATCTCTACGTCGAGCCCGACCCGGGCAACCCCCAGCGCTACGTGCCGTTCTTCCTGCAGAGCGGACTGTCGCTGCCCGACGAGAGCTACTACCGTCTCGAGAACTTCGCCGACACTCGTACGGCCTACCTCGCGCACATTGCGAAGATCCTCGAGCTCGCAGGCATCCCCGAGGCCGCCGCGGCCGCCGATCGCGTCTTCGCCCTCGAGACGGAACTCGCCACGAACCACTGGGACAACGTGCGCAGCCGCGACGCCGTCGCCACTTACAACCTCCGCACGTGGGATGACGTGCAGGCGCTGGTCGGCATCGATCTCACCCCGTGGCTCGACGCGATCGCGCCCGACCACCAGGCGGCCTTCGCGGAGGTCGTCGTCTACCAGCCGAGCTTTCTCGAAGGCCTCGGCGCGCTCCTGGCCGAGGACCGTCTCGAGGACTGGAAGGCGTGGCTCCGCTTCAAGATCGTGCACGGCGGCGCCGCATTCCTCTCCGACGAGTTCGTCGACGAGAACTTCTCGTTCTACGGCACGCAGCTCACCGGGGTGCCCGTCAATCGCGAGCGCTGGAAGCGCGGCGTCAGTCTCGCCGAGGCCGCCCTCGGCGAAGCCATCGGCAAGGTCTACGTCGAGCGGCACTTCCCGCCGGCGGCCAAGGAGGCCATGGACGTGCTCGTGGCGAACCTCATCGCGGCCTACCGCGAGAGCATCTCGACGCTCGAGTGGATGACGCCCGAGACGCGCGAGCGGGCGCTCGCCAAGCTCGACGCCTTCACGCCCAAGATCGGGTACCCGGTGAAGTGGCGCGACTACTCGGCCGTCGAGATCGATGCCACCGACCTGGTCGGCAACGTGCGCCGCGCGCACGTGGCCGAGCACGACCGCCAGCTCGGCAAGGTGGGCGGCCCGATCGACCGCGACGAGTGGCACATGACGCCGCAGACCGTGAACGCGTACTACAACCCGCTGATGAACGAGATCGTCTTTCCGGCGGCGATTCTGCAGTACCCGTTCTTCGACCCGGAGCGCGACGCGGCCGCGAACTACGGCGGCATCGGCGCGGTCATCGGTCACGAGATCGGTCACGGCTTCGACGACCAGGGCAGCCGTTTCGACGGCGACGGCAAGCTGCACGACTGGTGGACGGATGCCGACCGCGCGGCGTTCGAGGAGCGCACGAGCTCGCTCATCGCGCAGTACAACGAGCTCTCCCCGAAGGGTCTCGGGGGCGACCACGTGGTCAACGGGGCCCTCACGATCGGCGAGAACATCGGCGACCTGGGCGGCCTCGGCATCGCGCTGAAGGCCTACGCGCTCTCGCTCGACCGGTCGAGTAGCGGCGACGCCGCCTATCGAGACACGACGGGCTCAGGAACCGAGAATGCAGCGGATGTCCACGCACCGGTCATCGACGGGTACACCGGCGTGCAGCGCCTGCTGCTGTCGTGGGCGCAGATCTGGCAGCAGAAGGGCCGGGATGCCGAGACCATCCGTCTGCTCACGATCGACCCGCATTCGCCCAACGAGTTCCGCTGCAACCAGATCGTCCGCAACATCGACGCGTTCTACGACGCGTTCGAGGTGACCGAGGGCGACGCCCTCTGGCTCGACCGGGAGAAGCGCGTCACCATCTGGTGACCCGTCGCTCACCGGATACTCCCCCTCATCGGAAGGACACCGCTTCGTGGGCACGTCCCCAGAGCCCTTCGATACGCCGCCTACTCAGCGACCGCCCCAACGGGCCACCGAGTCGCTTCGGGGCTCGCGACGAAGCAACAGGCGTCTCCCGAGGCGAGCGGCGGTCGGCCGCCGTTCGTTCGCCTCGACGCTCAAGGCGCTCGACGAACTGGCATCCTCCGGTGCGCGCGTCGCGGTGCACGTCGCCGACCTCGACCGCGGCACGGTCGTGCTCTCGGGGGATGACTTCCTGACGCATCCGGTCGCGGGTCTCGGCATCGTGCCGCTGCTGATCGAGGTCGCGGCGTCGTTCGAGGCCGGCACGCTCGACCCGCTCGAGATCATCGAGCGCTCGTCGGTCGAGCGCGTCGGAGTCGGCGGCGTCTGGCAGCACCTCAAGGCGCCGGCGCTGCCGCTGTCTGATCTCGCGGTGCTGGCGGCCGCCACCGGCGACGCTCTCGCGGCCAACGCGCTGCTCCAGCGCGTGGGGCTGGATGCCGTACGCGGGCGCATCGAGACGCTCGGCCTGAAGCGCTCCGCACTGCTCGATCAGCTCCGCGACACCCGCGGTCCCGACGACGCGCCGCACTACGCGCTGGGCACCGCGGGCGAGCTCGCGGGGGTTTTCGGCGCCCTCGTCAATTCGCAGATCGTCAGTGCGGGGGTCAGCGCGCAGGTCGCCGAGTGGCTGAGCCTCAACCACGATCTGAGCCTCGTCGCATCGGCGACGGGCCTAGACCCCTTCTCGCACGAGAACGACGAGCACGGGCTGCTCTTCGTCAACAAGACCGGCCGCGATTCCGGCATCCGGGTGGAAGCGGGCGTGCTCGCCGGGCCGCGAGCGGGCGTCTCGTACGCGCTGATCGTGTGCTTCGACGACCTGTCGATCGCGCACCGTCTGCGCGCCCACGAGGCTTTCCGCATCCTCGGCGTCGACCTGATGGAGTACGTCTTCTAAACGCGGCCGTTGGCGGCATCGAGCGCGTCGACGAGGGCGAGGCCGCGGCGGCCCCACTCGATCTCGACGCGCGCGCGGTCGACGAGTCCCTCATAGGTGAAGTGCTTGTACGCGACGGTGCGCTCGTGCTCCTCCGGCGGTGTGACGGCGAGGCGCCGCACGAGCATGGGATTGTCGCGGGCCTCGATGCGGCGGAGCTCGCCCTCCCACTGCTCGAGCAGCTCTTCATAGTGCGCGATGTGACCCCGGAGGAACGCGCGCGCCGTGGCGGGCGACGCCGACTCGAGATAGGCGGCCTTCAGATGGGCGGGATCGCGGACGCGCTGATAGTCGTGGGGTGCCGCCATCCACGCGAGGAACGCCGCATCGCCGGCATCCGTCACGTGGTAGAGCCGTCGCGTGCCGCGCTCGCCGCGCGTCTGCTCCTCGGCCTCGATGAGACCCTCGTCGGCCATCTTGCGCAATTCGGGGTAGATCTGCGAGTCGGGTGCGTGCCACACGTGGCCCACCGACTCGGCGAACTGCTTCTGGAGGTCGTAGCCCGACAGCGGGCCAACGCGCAGCAGCGCGAGCAGCGCGTAACGCAGGCTCATCGGTCTCCTTCGATCAGGCATGGCACGACGGATGACACGCCATCGGCGCCGCGAGGGGTCTGCACGCGGCCGGACCCCTCGCAGCGTCGCGGCTCTCAGGCGTTGCCGTAGCCGGTGCGCCAGCCGCCCTGGTAGGTCGCGCGGGCGACGCTCGAGTAGGGCACCGGGCTCACGACGGCGCGGACGTCGAGCTGGTCGTGCGGTTCGACGGCGGCCTTCTTGCTTCCGCCGTCCGGCTCGCCCCACACGACGGTGAGTTCGGTGCCCTCGGGCACGTCCGGGTCGACCGTCGCGAGCGAGAGGGCGCGGCGCTCGTTCGCGCTGTACCCCGTGAACATCGAGTACCCGACGACCGTGCCGTCGGCATCCACCACCTTGTCGTAGTTGGCGGACCCGTAGTTCGCGAGCGGCAGGTCGAAGAACTTGTACTTCGGTCCCTCGACGTCGAAGAGCGAGCCGAAGAGCTTCGTCATGTCCTCCGGGTCCCAGGCCAGGGTGACCTTCTTGCGCTGCGACGCCGGGTCCACCTGCTCGAGCGCGTCGCGTCCGATGAAGTCGTGGTCGAACTTCACGAACGAGCCGTAGCCGAGCTCCCACGGGGTGAGGTAGTAGTCCTCGATGTCGTCGGAGACGAACGATCCGGCGAGCGTGCCGGTGGCCTCGTAGCCGTCGGCGGGCAGCCACTCGCGGTAGCCGCGCTCCTCGGCTCCCGTGTAGATCGCGGGCAGCGGCGACGGGATCCAGCCCGACTCGAGGGTGTTCGACGGGTAGGCGCGCGAGCCGACGGGGACGAGCCCGAATTCGGCGCCCGCCTCGACGATGGCGGTCCAGATGCGGTCGTGGTCGGGGTAGGGTCCCCAGATCTCGAGGCCGGGGGCGCCCGCCATGCCGTGACGGAGGGTGCGCACGGTGGTGCCGGCGATCGTCATGGTCGACATGTTGAAGAACTTGAGCTGCTCGAGCGGTCCGCCGTTGAGCTTCTCGATGACCGACCACGCGTTCGGTCCCTGGATCTGGAAGCGGTAGTACTGGCGCGTCACTTCGTGGCCGTACGGCCGCGACGGCGAGCGACGGTCGACCTCGATGTCGAGGTTGCCGTAGCCGCCGGTCTCGCCGTGGTAGAGCAGCCAGTTCGCGGCCGGCGCGCGGCCGACGTAGACGTACTCGTCCTCCGCCTCGCGGAACAGGATGCCGTCGCCGATGACGTGGCCCGACGCGGTCGTGGGCACGTACTGCTTCGCCCTGTCGACCGGAAAGACGGCGGTGGAGTTGATGGCCGTGTCGGAGATCAGCTTGATCGCGTCGGAGCCGCGCATGAACAGGTTGTCCATGTGGTGCGACTGGTCATAAAGCACGGCGGTCTCGCGCCAGGCGCGCTGCTCCTTGATCCAGTTCTGGAAGTCGGACGGCACGACGGGGTAGATGTACGAGCCGATCTGGGAGTTGCGGAGGAGGTCGACCGGGTTTCCGGCCGCGTCGATCACTTCCTGCAGATTCTTGGGTGCCACGATGAACCTCTTTCTGTTTTTCTGTGGAGATGGATGGGGTTAGGTTTCCGGGACGACTCAGAACACGATCGTCTGGTTGCCGTGTCGGATGACCCGGTCTTGCGCGTGCCACTGCACCGCCCGGCTCAGCACCGCGCGCTCGACGTAGGCACCGCGGGCCTGGAGCGCCGCGGCATCCATCGAATGGTCGACGCGCGCCACGTCCTGCTCGATGATCGGTCCCTCGTCGAGGTCTTCGGTCACATAGTGCGACGTCGCTCCGATGAGCTTGACCCCGCGCTGCTTGGCCTTCTTGTAGGGAGCCGCGCCGATGAAGGCGGGGAGGAACGAGTGATGGATGTTGATCACGGGCACCCCCACCCGCTCGAGGAATGTCGACGAGAGGATCTGCATGTACCGGGCGAGCACGATGAAGTCGACGTTGCCCGCCAGGAGACGAACGATCTCCGCCTCGGCGGCGGACTTGTCGGGCCCCTGCGACGGCACGTGGAAGAACGGGACGCCGAAGGAGCGCACATCTTCGGCGGTGTTCGTGTGGTTGGAGATGACCATCGGGATCGTCACCGGGAGCTCGCCGCCCCGATGACGCCACAGCAGCTCGAGGAGGCAGTGATCGGATGTCGATGCCAGAATCGCCATGCGCTTGGGAATCGACTGATCGGTGATTTCCCACTCGAGCCCGAGCTTCGTGAGGGTGGCCTCGAGGTCCGCTTCGATCTCGGGCAGCGACGCCGTCAGATCGGCGCGGTGAAAGACCACCCGCTGGAAGAAGGCTCCGCCGAACGCGTCGTCGGAGTACTGATCGAGGGAGATGATGTTGCCCTTGTTGCGGGTGATCAGCGACGTGACGGCCGCGACGATTCCCGGCTGGTCGGGGCCGTGGACGATCAGGCACGCCCTGTCGCGCAGCGCCTCGTTGTGAAGAGTCATGGGGCGGCCTTTCAGGACTCGTCGGAAGCGTACTCGCGCGCCCAGTCGGCCGTCGCGAGGAGGCCCCCGAACGTGTAGAAGTGCAGCTTGACCGCGCCCGCGTCCCCGATCCCCGCGGAAGGGTCGGCCAGAAGGGCAGAGAGCTGCGTGACGAAGTTGTCGGGACCGGCCGTGCCCATCAGGTTGGTGAGCGAGAAGCCGTACTTCTTGACGATCATCGCGTTCGCGCCGATGCCGAAGCGGCGTGCGAAGCCGAGCAGGCGCTTGATGCCGGCGGGCCCGGGTGTGCCGACGCGGATCGGGGTGTCGATCCCCCTCTCGCGCACGGCCTGGATCCACGCCAGGACCGGATCGGTGTCGAAGGCGAACTGCGTGAGGATCGTGGCATCCAGCCCCTGTTCCTTCAGCGAGGCCGACTTGTCTTCGAGCGCCTTCCAGAGCTGCTCGCTCGAGATGTCGGGGTGGCCCTCGGGATAGCCCGCGATGCTCACCTCGCGCACTCCGTATTTCGGCAGGATGCCGGTGCGGATGACGTCGAACGAGTCCTCGTACGGACCCTCGGGGGTGGTCGGGTCGCCGCCGACGACAAAGACGCTCTTGGTGGCGCCGACCTCCTGGAGTCGCCCGAGGAACTCCTCGAGCTGGTCCTGCGAGCGCAGTCGACGGGCCGAGATGTGCGGGACGGGCACGAAACCGTTCTCGCGGACGGCCTTCGCAGCGGCGACGCGCATGTCGAGGTCTTCATTGCCGAGGAACGTGACGTTGACTTTCGTTCCCGCCGGGATGGCGGCCTTCGCCTCGAGGAGACCGGGCACGTCCTTGCCGGTCATCTCGAGCGAATAGTCGCTGAGGAGGGCGAGGGCTGCCTGGCGATTGGCCGGCAGGCGGGTGGGTCGTGACACGGATCGGGTCCTTCCGCTCTCAAGGAAGGCGCCTTTGCGCTTCCTCGCCCGAGTTTACCTATGGCCATAGGGAATGTCCATAGGTATCTTCAGCCGACGTCAGAACGCTCCCATCAGTGGGCCTGGGCGGCGAGGGCGGCCGCGTCGATGGTCGCGATGGAGCGGGTGTCCTGGAACGCCCGGATGCCTTCGATGCCCTGCTCCCGGCCGAACCCGGACTGCTTCATGCCGCCGAACGGGGCGCGCAGGTCGAGGCGGGTGGCGCCGTGGTCGTTGACCCAGACGTATCCGCAGACCAGCTTGCCGCCCACACGGGTCGCGGCGTCGGAGTCGGCCGTCCAGACCGAGCCGCACAGGCCGCCCCACGTGTCGTTGGCCAGCGCGACCGCCTCGTCCTCCGAGTCGAAGCCGATGATCGGGATGACCGGCCCGAACTGCTCCTGGGTCACGACCCGCAGCGACGAGTCGGGGCCGACGACGATGGCGGGCCGCAGGAAGTTTCCGCCCGCGAGGTCGCCCCCCGGCAGCTCGCCGAACTCGCGGACGTCGGCCCCGGCATCCTTCGCCTCCTGGATGATCTCCTCGACGAACGCCTTCTGCACGGGCGAGTGCAGGGGGCCCATGGTGGTTCCCTCGTCGAGCCCGTAGCCGATGACGGCCCTCTCCAGGCGCTCGCTGAGGCCGGCGACCACTTCGTCGAGTCGGGAGTTGTGCACGTAGACGCGCTTGGCGTTCATGCAGATCTGCCCGGTGGTGTCGTAGATCGCCGCATAGAGCCGATCGAGGTGCGTGTCGTCGATGATGGCGTCCTCGAGGAACACGGCCGGGTCGTTCCCGCCGAGTTCGAGGGTGACCCGGGTGAGGGTCTTCGACGCCATCTCCATGATGCGCTTGCCCCCGTTGACGCTGCCGGTGAAGCAGACCTTGGCGATGTCGGTGTTCTGGATCAGACCGGCCATGTTCTCGTCTGTGCCGGTGACGACGTTCAGCACGCCCGGGGGCAGCTTCTCGGCGATGCGCTGCACGACCCGGGTCGTCGCCAGCGGTGCCGACGGCGGCGGCTTGACGATCGCGGTGTTGCCGGCGAGCAGCGCGTGGGGCAGCGATGCACCCAGGATCGCGATCGGCCAGTTGAACGGCACGATGACGGTCACCACGCCGAGCGGCTGGTAGTTCACCATCGTCTCGACAGGGATGCCGGGTGCGACCGGCAGGACCTTGCCCTGGTCGACCTCCTCGGCGTGCATGAGGGCGAGGTTCCAGCGGATCTCGAAGACGAGCGCGTCGATCCAGCTCTCGAACCGGATCTTGCCGTTCTCCTGCGAGAGCACGGCGGCATCGACGTCGCGCTCGTCGGCGATGCCGGCGATGGCATCGGCCATCGCGGCCGCCCGTTCGACCGCGGTCAGCGCCGACCAGGCGGGAAAGGCCGACTTCGCCGCCGCGACGGCATCGGCGACGTCCTGCTTCGACGCCGACGCGGCCAGCCCCACGATCACGCCCGGCTTTGCGGGGTTGGCGACCTCGAGCGTCTCGGCGGTCGTTCGGTGGTCCCCGCCGATGAACAGGTCCGTGCGGACGGTTTCCAGGGTTTCAGTCATCTCGAGCACCTCTCTGTGTTTCGATCACCGCGCCTGACACAGGTCTACGTTCATCCGGCCCGGTTGTAAAGGGAGCACCGCTCCGGCCGTTATTCAATCGATTCATGACGCCCGTCATGAATCGCTTGACACTCGGTCGCGGGGTGACGCACGATGGCACAGTCGACACAATGTGGTGCTGATCACTCGCGGGAGTGCTCCCGACGGAGCCCCCTACGGCATCCCGTGCACTGCGACGTTGACACCCTGCCCATGTTCGAAGAGAGGCCTGTCAATGAAGAAGAGTCTTGCCGCCATCGCCGTCGTGGCCGTCTCGGTCCTGGCGCTGAGCGGGTGCACAGATTCCGGTGCGCCGTCCTCGCCCGCGCCCACCGAGGCGGAAGGGGGCGGAGAGGTCACGCAGGTTCGCGTCGCGGCCCTGCCGATCGCCGAGACCGGAGCGCTGTGGGGCGCCATCGATGAGGGAATCTTCGCCGATCACGGTCTCGAGGTGGAGATCGTTCCCGCCCAGGGCGGCGCGCAGGCGATCCCCGCGCTGCTCAGCGGAGACATCCAGTTCGCCATCGGCCAGCCGTTCGGCCCCATCCGCGCCGATCTGCAGGATCTCGGTGTCGTCGTCATCGGCAACTACGCCAGCTCGCTCGCCGAGGGCAAGGACGTCAACGCGGTCGTCTCGCTCGCCGATTCCGGCATCGTGTCGCCGAAGGATCTCGAAGGCAAGCGCGTCTCGGTCAACAGCCTCGGCGCGGCCGGCGACGTCACCATCATGAAGGCCGTGCAGGACGACGGAGGCGACCCTTCGACGATCGAGTTCGTCGAGGTCGCGTTCCCCGACGCGCAGGCCCAGCTCGATGCGAAGAACATCGACGCGGCGTGGGTGCCCGACCCGTTCATGTCGCAGATCGTCGGCGCGGGCGGCAATCTCGTCGTGCACCCGTACCAGGCGACGATCCCGGGCCTTCCGCTGCTCGTCGACATCACGACGCAGGAGCTGCTCGACAGCGATCCCGAGCTCGTGTCGCAGTTCGCGGCCGCGATGTCGGAGGCGCTCGAGTGGGCCTCGGCCAACGAGGACGCCGTCCGCGCGGCGATCGTCGAGAACATGGGCATCCCCGAGGCGGCTGCCGCGGGCATCACGCTGCCCGAGTTCACTTCCGAAGTGGATGTCGCGGCCATCGAGGAGCTGGTGGCCCTGGCCATCGAGTTCGGGGTTCTCGATGCCGAGCCCGACCTCGACACGCTGATCCAGCAGCAGTAGGAAGGATGCGGAGTGCCTCGGCAGCCGAGGCACTCCGCACCCCTTCCTGCGCATTCGCTGCTCACTGACCGAACGGATCGACCATGGCCACCGCCGACGCCCCGACGGTCGTCGCGAGGCAGCGATTCCCGCGCTCCCGACGCACCGCGCGCAAGGCCGCGCTGGGGGCGGCCGGCATCGTCGGCTTCCTCATGCTCTGGCAGCTGATCCCGACCCTCGGCATCATCAGTCCCCGATACCTTCCCTACGCGACGGAGACCCTGGCGCGGATGTTCGAGGAGTTCCGCGACCTCGAGTTCTGGCGCAACGTGGGCCGGACGATGACCGCGTGGTTCCTCGGCCTGCTGATCGCGACGGTCGCCGCGACGGTGCTCGGCACGATCATCGGGCTGGTGCCGTTCCTGCGGCGGGCGACCCACACGACCGTGGAGTTCCTCCGGCCCATCCCGTCGGTCGCCCTCATCCCTCTCGCGATCCTCGTGTACGGCATCCAGCTGCAGGCCGCCCTCGTCATCATCGTCTTCGCGAGCTTCTGGCAGGTCTTCGTGCAGGTGCTCTACGGCGTCGCCGACGTGGATGCCGTGGCGAGGGACACCGCCCGCGCCTTCGGGCTCACCCGCGCCGAGCGCGTGCGGTACCTGATCCTCCCGACGACGCTGCCGTACCTCATGACGGGGCTGCGGCTCGCGGCGGCCGTCGCCCTGATCCTCGCGATCACCGCCGAGATGGTGATCGGCACTCCGGGCCTCGGAAGGGAGATCGTCTTCTACCAGGCGGCCGGTGACTGGGTCGGGGTCTATTCCCTGGTCATCGTCACCGGTCTGCTCGGGCTGCTGATCAATCTCGTCTTCCGCTTCATCGAGCGCAAGTCGCTCGCATGGCATCAGTCCGTGCGCGGGGAGGAAGTGCTGTGACCCTGTACACGAGCACCGTCGTCGTGCCCCGCGAGCGGTCGCAGGCGTGGAAGCGCACGGGCGTCAACATCCTCTACGCCGTCGGGCTGCCGTTCCTGCTGCTGGTGATCTGGGGCATCTGGGCGACCGTCTCCCCGGAGAAGTTCTTCCCGGCGCCGCTGGTCATCCTCGAGGCCTTCGTCGACACGTGGGTCGGGCCGGCGTTCGTCACCGACGTGCTCCCCAGCCTCGGGCGCCTCGCGCTGGGGATCGTGCTGTCGATAACGATCGGGATCGTCGCGGGCACCCTCATCGGCCTCACCCGGTGGCTGCGGGAGCTGCTCGAGCCGCTGCTGGAGTTCTTCCGCGCCATCCCGCCGCCCGTGCTGATTCCGATCGTGATGCTGCTGATGGGCATCACCGACGCGATGAAGGTCGCCGTGATCGTCTTCGGCGCGGTGTGGCCCGTGCTGCTCAACACGATCGACGGGGTGCGCTCCACCGACAGCGTGATGACCGAGACCGCCCGCTCGTTCGCCCTCACCCGAGGGGAGCGACTGCGCTACCTCGTGCTGCCCTCCGCGAGCCCGCGGATCATGGCCGGGGTGCGGCAGACCATGTCGGTAGCGCTGATCCTGATGGTGATCTCGGAGATGTTCGCATCGTCGTCGGGGCTCGGCTATCGGATCGTCTACTTCCAGCGGAACTATCTCATCGCCGAGATGTGGAGCGGCATCGTGCTGCTCGGCCTCATCGGGGTGCTTCTGGCCGCGATCTTCAGCGTCGTCGAGCGGCGCGTGCTGCGCTGGTATCACGGAATCAAGGAGGTCGAACGTGTCTGACACGCTGCTCAAGGTCGAGCACCTGAAGAAGGTGTACGAGTCGTCCACCGGCGATGTCGAGGCCATCGGCGACATCAGCTTCGAGATGCGCTCGGGCGAGCTCGTGTGCATCGTCGGGCCCTCCGGTTGCGGTAAGACGACACTGCTCAAGTGCATCGCGGGCCTGCTGCGGCCCACCCAGGGCACCGTCGAGCTCGACGGGAAGAAGGTCACCGCGCCGCCGCCGAGGATGGCTCTGGTGTTCCAGGAGTACGGCCGGAGCCTCTACCCCTGGCTGACCGTGCGCGGCAACGTCGAACTGCCCCTCAAGCACAAGAAGCTCGACCGGGCCGCGCGCGACCGCCTCATCGACGACGCGCTTCTGGCCGTAGGCCTCGATCACGCCGCGAAGAGCTACCCCTGGCAGCTCTCCGGCGGCATGCAGCAGCGTGTCGCGATCGCCCGGGCCGTGGCCTACCAGCCCGAAGTGCTCATCATGGACGAGCCGTTCGCGGCGGTCGATGCGCAGACCCGCGCCGACCTCGAAGACCTCGTCCGTCGCCTGCATCTCGACCGGGGCATGTCGATCCTGTTCGTCACGCACGACATCGATGAGTCCGTGTACCTCGGCGAGCGGGTGATCGTGCTGTCGAAATCGCCCACCTGGGTGCAGGAAGACCTCGCGATCGACCTCGTTCCCGAACGCGACCAGATCACGACCCGCGCGCTTCCCCGCTTCACCGAGCTGCGCACCCACGTGTACGAGCAGATTCAGCGCGCCAAGCGCGGCGAGGCCGTGCGGCCGACCGCGTGAGCATCGGGACCGCCGAGAAGGGGAGGGCCATGCGCAGCAGGCAGCCCAAGCAGCTGCTGCTCGCCTTCTTCGGCGAGCACGTCGTCGATCAGGACGTGCCCGCGCTGCGCGCGAGCGCGCTCATCGAGGTGCTCGAAGGAGCCGGAGTGGCCGCGCCCGCGACCCGGGCGACGCTCGACCGCATGGTTCGCAGCGGCCTGCTCGCACGCGAGCGCCGGGGCCGCGAGATACTGTTCTCGCTGACCGGCGAGGGCGCCGCGGTGCTGCGCGAGGCATCCGAGCGCGTGCGCGGCCCCCATCCCTTCGAGCCGCATGGCAGCGGCTGGACGCTCGTGACCTTCACCGTGCCCGAGGATCAGCGCACCCTGCGACACCGCCTGCGCTCGGCCCTGTCGTGGGAGGGGTTCGCTCCGCTCCGCGACGGACTCTGGCTCGCCCCGGGTGAGGTCGACCTCGCCGCAGCGCTCGAGCCGCTGCGGACCCACCTTCCGGCGGCGGCCATCACGGCTTTCCACGCCCGGGAGCTGCCCGGGTACGCGATGGCCGACAACGTGCGCGCCGCGTGGGACATCGACAAGATCCGCGACGAGCACCTCGCGTTCATCGACACGTGGAGCGCCGCTTCGACCGCGGCCGAGGCGGGGAGCCCGCTCTCGGCTCGCGCCATGCTCGTCGCGGACTGGCTCGCGCTCCTCGGGGCGGACCCCCGGCTCCCGCGCGCATTCATGGACGAGGACTGGCCGTCCGACCGGTCTTTCGAGGTCTACTGGGCTGCCCGCGAAGGCCTGGACGAGGCATCCGCCGCGCAGTTCGCCGCCCTCATCGCCAACGGGGCCCAGCGGCACGCCTCATGAGGCGCTGCCAGAGAATCGCGCCCGCAGGTCGGCCTTGCGCACCTTGCCCGACGCGGTGCGGGGCAGCTCGTCGACGACCACGACCCTCTTCGGGATCTTGTACCGGGCGATCGCGCCGGTCAGCTGCTCGCGCACCGTCTCGGTGGTGACGGATGCCGCATCGCCGACGGTCAGCACGGCCCACGGCACCTCGCCCCACTGCTCGTCGGGGATGCCGATGACCGCCACGCCCGTGACGCCGTCGATGTCGTTGATGAGATTCTCGATCTCCGCGGGATAGATGTTCTCGCCGCCCGAGATGATCATGTCCTTGAGGCGGTCCGACACGAAGAGGTAGCCGTCGGGGTCGAGGTATCCCATGTCGCCGGAGCGGAACCAGCCGTCGGGAGAGAATGCGTCGGCGGTGGCCTCCGGCAGGTTGAGGTAGCCGGGGAACACGTTCGGGCCCGCGATCTCGATCTGCCCGACCGTGCCGCGGGGCACCATCGCGCCCTTCTCGTCGGTGATGCGCACGTCGGTGAAGAAGTGCGGGAGGCCGACGCTGCCCTGCTTCTCTCGGGTCATGGCCGGCGACAGCGATGTCGCGCCGGGGGAGGTCTCGGTCATCCCGTATCCCTGCGAGAACGAGAGCCCTCGCTCCTCGTAGGCGTTCAGGATGCGGGTGGGCACGGCCGAACCGCCGCACGTGAGCTTCTTGAGCGTGCTGAGGTCGGTCGCCGCCCAGTTCGGGTGATCGGCGAGCAGCTGATACGTCGTCGGCACGCCGCTCAGCATCGTGACGCCGTGTCGTTCGATCAGCTCGAGCGCCCGCCCCGGGTCGAAGCCCTTCTCCAGCACGATCGTGGCGCCCTTGAGCAGAATCGGCAGCGCGCCCATGCCGAGTGAGGCGGCGTGGAACAGCGGCGAGATCATGAGCGCGACGTCGGTCGAGACGACGTCGTAGTCGACGAGGCAGTTGAGCGCGACCCATGTCAGGTTCTGATGGGAGAGCACGGCGCCCTTCGCCTTGCCCGTCGTGCCCGATGTGTAGAGGATGGCCGCAGGGTCATCGAGAGTGACCTCGGCATCGGAGTGACCGCCGGATGCCTCCCGCAGCAGCCGCGACAGCCCGGGCGCCTCGTCGGTGCCCTCGCCCGTCGCGATCGCGTGCGCGATGCCATCGCGAGCGGGCCCGATCCGCTCGGTGAGTGCAGGATCGTGCACGACGACGCGTGCGCCCGAGTCGGTCAGCACGTGGGCGACCTCGGGCGGCGCGAGCCGTGTGTTGACGGGCACGAACACCGCGCCGAGCTGGGCGGCCCCGAAGAGCACCTGCAGGAACTCCGGGCTGTTCTCGCCGAGGAAGGCGACCCGATCGCCCTTGCGGATGCCGCGACTCGACAGGATCGATGACACCCGGTCGGTGCCGTCGGCGAGCTCTCGGTAGGTGACCGTGTCACCGTCGCCGTGGATCAGCGCGATCTTGTCGGGCGACTTCAGGCGCCGCTTCGCCATCCACGCACCGAGTCCGTGATTGTGCATCGTGTATCTCTTCGTCGAGGTTTCCGGCCGCTCCTGGGCGAGGCGCTAGGCGTAGAAGCGGTACAGCCCGCGGGCGACGACGGCGGGCTTGGTGCCGCCCTCGATCTCGATCGTCTGATCTACGCCGAACTGGTAGCCGCCGGCGACCTCGGTGACCTCCGCGATGACGGCGGTCATGCGCACACGCGCGCCGACCTTGACGGGGGAGATGAAACGCACCTTGTCGAGGCCGTAGTTGACCTTCGTGCTCACGCCCTCGACGTCGAACAGCTCGGTCCAGAACGTCACGGCGAGCGAGAGCGTGAGGAACCCGTGCGCGATCGGGCCGCCGAAGGGGCCGTCCTTCGCCCGCTCGGGGTCGGTGTGGATCCACTGGTGGTCGCCGGTGGCGTCGGCGAACGTGTTGACCTGCTCCTGCGTGATCTCGAGCCAGTCGGTGTATCCGAGGTCGGTGCCGGCGAGGCCGGCGGCGTCGGCATAGGCGACGGTGGTGGTCATGAGATGCTCCTTCGATGGTGGTGCGGGCGCAGCGGAACGGGCGGAGTGGTGGGCGAGGTCATTCGGCGAGTCCGAGCAGCCGCGCCGCGTTGAGCTTCATGATGCCGGGCATCACTTCGGGCTTGAGGGCGGTGTGCTCGGCGTCGCTGATCCAGCGGTCGGGCATCAGCAGCGGGAAGTCGGAGCCGAAGAGCACGCGCCTCTTGAGGATCGAGTTGGCGTAGCGCACGAGCTCGGCGGGGAAGTACTTCGGGCTCCACCCCGACAGGTCGATCCACGTGTTGTGCTTGTGGGTCGCGACAGCGAGCGCCTCGTCCTGCCACGGCACCGACGGGTGGGCCATGATGATCTGCAGGTCGGGGAAGTCGGCCGCCACGGGGTCGAGCAGGATCGGGTTCGAGAGGCCGAGGCGGAAGCCGTAGCCCCCACGCATTCCGGCGCCGATTCCGGTCTGCCCGGTGTGGAAGAGCGCCGGGACCCCGGCATCCTGGATCGCGGCGTAGAGCGGGTAGTGGGTCTCATCGCTCGGGTCGAATCCCTGCACGGTCGGGTGGAACTTGAAGCCGCGCACGCCGTTCTCTTCGACGAGACGGCGCGCCGCGTCGACCGCTTCCGCGCCGCGGAGGGGGTCGACGGAGCCGAACGGGATGAGCACATCGTTGTTGCGCGCGGCGCCCTCGGCGACCTCCGCCGACGAGATGGAGGGGTGCCGGAGCCGGGTGCCGGCGTCGACCGTGAACACCACCGCGGCCATGCGCCGCTCACGGTAGTACGCGGCGACGCCGTCGAGGTCTGGCCGCGGGGCGTCGGTGCTGAAGTACTTGCTCGCCGCTTCGACGAGATCGGGTGGCAGCGACGTGTGCCCGTGGTCGTCGACCTCGATGTGCACGTGCATGTCGATCGCATCGAGGGCGTCGACGTCGATCGCGGGTTCGTAGCGGGTCATGTCAGGGGCGCTGCAGGTCTTCCGGCAGCGGCGGGAAGCTCTCGCCGACGGATTGCAGCCGCCCCCCGAACTCGGTGCCGAAGCCGGCGTCGAGGGCATCGTAGGTCCAGCCGCCTTCGCGGTACGCGGTGGCGACGGGCTCGGGGTGCGACCACAGCTGAAGGCGGTCGCCGCCGACGCCGATGGCCTGGCCGGTGACGTCGGCCGCGGCATCCGATGCGAGATAGGCGATGAGGCCGGCGACGTCGTCCGACGTGCCGAAGCCGAGGCCGTGCCGGAAGAAGGCGGGCATCGCCTCGCCCTTCGCGTCGGCCTCCATCGCCGCGGCGAAGTAGGGCACGGTCGCCGTCATGGCGGTGGCGGCCACGGGGATGACGGTGTTCGCCGTGATGCCGGCGCGCCCCAGCTCGAGCGCCCAGGTGCGCACCATGCCGACGATGCCGGCCTTCGCGGCGGCGTAGTTCGTCTGACCGAAGTTGCCGCGCTGCCCGGTCGGTGAGCCGATGCAGATGATGCGACCGGCGACCTTGTTCTCGCGCATGTAGGTCGCGGCCTCGCGCACGCACGTGAACGTCCCCCGGAGGTGGACGTTGATCACGGTGTCGAAATCGTCGTCGCTCATCTTCCACAGCACGGTGTCGCGCAGCACGCCGGCGTTGGTGACGAGGATATCGAGGCCGCCGAAGGTCTCCACCGCCGTTGCGACGAGCTTCTGCGCGGTCTCGGTGGGGCCGACGGGGGCGACCACCGCCACGGCCTTGCCGCCCTCGGACTCGATCGCGGCGACGGCCTGCGCGGCGGTGTCGGCATCCACGTCGTTGATGACGACGGATGCTCCCTGGCGGGCGAGTTCCGCGGCATAGGCGAGGCCGAGGCCCCGGCCCGATCCGGTGACGATGGCGACCTTGCCGGCGAGAGGCAGCTGGTTCGAGGACATGCAGAACTCCTTCGTGTCTGGGTCCATTAGAACCGAAGATAGTTGAGATTGTCAATCATTGATTTGTGCATGTTTTGCTACGATCATCCGCATGGACAGCGTCGACGGAGGTGGCGGGGAGCTCGCGGTCGTGCCCGCCGACCTGTTCGACGACGTCAGCTTCCTTCTCGCGCGCGCCAACGCGCTCTCGCTCGCGGCAGGCAACGCGGCGCTCGGCGCCGGGGGCCTGCGCGTGCGGTCGTACTCCGTGCTCGCGCTCGCCGCCGGCGGGCGGCGGCCGTCGCAGCGAGAGCTCGCGGAGCTGCTGCGTCTGGACCCCAGCCAGGTGGTCGCGCTCGTCGATGACCTGCAGTCGCGCGGCCTCGTGATCCGCCGCCCCGACCCGAGCGACCGCCGCGCGAACGTGGTCATCGCGACCGAGGACGGACGCATTGCATATGCGGCCGCTGCGGCGTCGGTGAGCGAAGCGCAGAACAACCTGCTCGGGGGCCTCTCCGCCGGTGAGCGCACGCAGCTCGCTGCGCTCCTTCGCCGCCTCGCGTTCCCCGGCTGACGAGCCCGTCCCCGGTGCCCGTCCCCGGCGCCCGTCGCCGGCCCGGTCCCTTCATCCCCGCTCGAGCACCAGTCGTTCCCTGCCCACGAGCGCGCCGATCACGGCCTGCGCGAGAAGCACGGCGAGCAGGAGCAGCAGGGGCTCGGTCCAATCGCCCGACAGCGTGTGCAGCGCGCCGAACGCGATCGGGCCGAAGGCGGCGATGACGTAGCCGACCGACTGCGCCATGCCGGAGAGTGCGACAGCGGTGGCATGACCCCGGGCGCGCTCGGCCATGAGCGTCAGCGACATGCCGAGCGACGCCCCGGCGGAGAGCCCCGACAGGCACGCCCAGGCGAGCACGGCGCCCGGTGCGAAGATGAGCCCGAGCGTCCCGAGGATCGCGAGCGAGGGCAGCAGGGCCGGCACCCACCGACGCATCCGACCCCGCAGCACGACCGGCACCAGCAGAGAGCCGACGATGCCCGCGACCTGGAAGAACATCACGTCGACGCCGGCCACGACGGCGCTCCGGCCGAGCGACACCGAGATCGGTGCGAGCCACGTGACGAGCATGTAGAACGAGGCGGCCTGCACGCCCATGTACCCGGCGACCTGCCACGCCAGGGGGTCGGCCCAGATCCCCGTGCGTCGGCGTTGCGCGGGCGCCGCGGGCACGGCATCCCGCCTTCCCCGCATCGTCCAGGCCCACAGGACGATCGCGATCGGCAGCAGGATGCCGGTGACCAGCAGGGCGGGACGCCAGCCCAGTTCGTCGCCCGAGACCTCGATGCGCGAGATCGGCACGACCACGCCAGACGCGATGGCGCCGATCCCGCCGAGCAGTGCGGTGTATACGGCGGTCACCGCGGGGACGCGAGCGCCGAACCCGCCCTTGATGACCGCCGGCATCAGCACATTCACGATGGCGAGCGAGATGCCGATCAGCACGGTGCCCGCCCACAGGTTGATCCCGGGGCCGGCGGCCGAGCGCCAGACGGTTCCGAGCATCAGGAGGAGCAGCGACCACAGCACGACGCGCTGATGCCCGAACCGCCGGCTCGCCTGGTGCGCCAGCGGGGAGACCACGGCCCAGGCGATCAGCGGCACGGCCGCGAGCACGCCGAGCGCCGCCGAGCCGAGGCCCAGATCGTTCCCGATCTGATCGAGCAGCGGCCCGATGCCGGTGATCGTCGCGCGCATGTTCGCGGCGATGACGCACACCGCGAGCAACAGCAGCAGCGCTCCCGTCGGCCTCGCCCGCGTGCGGTTCATCGGCACCTCCCGCTCGCGGGCTACAGCTGGACAGGCCAGCCCGTGTACGCCTCGGCGAGGTAGGTCTTGCCTGCCTCGGACTCTACGACAGAGCGAAGCTCGCCGAGTTGGCGCAGCCGGTCGAAGTCCGACGCGTCGGGTGTCACGTGCAGCATGCTCGTCATCCACCACGAGAAGTGCTGGGCCTTCCAGATGCGGCCGAGCGCCTTCTCGGCATAGGCCTCGATCTCGCGGTCGTCGTTGTCGAGCAGCAGCGCGCGGAGCGCCCGCTCGAGCAGCAGCACGTCGGCGATCGCGAGGTTCATGCCCTTGGCGCCCGTCGGCGGGACCGTGTGCGCGGCATCGCCCACCAGCGCGACCCGGCCATGGCGCAGCTCGTGGGCGACGAAGCTGCGGAACCGCAGCACGTCGCGCTTGATGATCGGGCCCTCGAGGAGCGTGGTTCCGGGAACCCGCGACTGCAGCTCTTCCCAGATCTCCTCCTCGCTGAGCGCCTCCGGGTCGGCCTCGGGATCGCACTGGAAGTACATCCGCTGCACG
>NZ_DATMIO010000208.1:0-15177 GCF_035554235.1 Microbacterium sp.
CCTCCGTCTTCGTGTCGCTCATCCCGGAGGACAGCATGACGCAGGCCGCGCGCCCGGGGCTGGGGGTTGCGCTGCATCGGTCGCGCAGGCATAGTGCGCGTCACGCGCGTCGCGTCGACGCGACCCGTCGAGGCGCGGGGAGGATACGCCGGCGCCGTCGCCCTGGCAAGCCGCTGAGAGAGATCGTCCGGGCTGGTTAGCGTTCTCGGCATGAGTACTGACAATCCCGATGCCCGCACGCCCGGCGCCGCCGCGTACGAAGCCGCCCCGGATCACTCAGCGGCCCCGGTCGAGCGGACGGAAACCCTGCACAACGACGTGCTGGAGCGGGAGCAGGCGCGCTTCGGCGGATTCAAGTTCGGTTCGGCGTTCTTCGGCTGGCTGACCGCCACGGGCACGGCGGTGCTGCTGACTGCGCTCGTCGCGGCCGTTGCTGCGGCGATCGGGTTCGGTGCCGGGACGGTCGATGAGGCCGCCGACGTCGCCGCCGAGAACACCGGCACGGTGGGCGTCGTCGGGGCCATCGTGCTGGGGCTGGTGCTTCTGGTCGCCTATTTCGCCGGCGGTTACGTCGCCGGCAGGATGGCGCGGTTCAGCGGAGTCAAACAGGGCATCGCGGTGTGGCTCTGGGCGGTCGTCATCGCCATCGTCGTCGCGGTCATCACCGCCACCGCCGGCAGCCAGTGGGACATCCTCGCAGACCTCGACAGCTTTCCCCGGATCCCGGTGACGCCCGAGACGGCAACGGCCACCGGCATCCTGACCGCCGTCGGCGCCGCCGTGGTCACCCTCGCCGGCGCGATCCTCGGCGGCGCGGCGGGAATGCGGTACCACCGCAGGGTGGATCGCGTCGGACTCGGCCGGTGACGGCGGTCTACTCGGCCAGCGCAGCGGCCCGCCGCTGTGCCCGCCGCTCACGCTGAATCGCCGGGTTCGGCACCGGAGCGGACTGGAGCAGTTCTCGGGTGTACGCGTCCCTCGGGCGCGAACAGACGTCGGAAGTGAGTCCTTCTTCCACGAGATAGCCCTTGTTGAGCACGATCGTGCGGTGAGCGAACTCCCGGACGACGGCGAGGTCGTGCGTGATGAACAGGTAGGCGACCCCGAGTGTCACCTGCAACTCCTTCAGGAGCTCGAGCACCTTCGCCTGAGTGGTCACATCGAGTGCGCTCGTCGGTTCGTCGCAGATGATCACGCTGGGGCGAAGCACAGCGGCGCGCGCGATGCAGATGCGCTGCCTCTGCCCTCCGCTGAAGTCACCCGGAAAGCGATCCAGCGTATCGCCAGGCATGCCGACCCGCTCGAGCACCTCGAGGCTCGCAGCGCGTGCCTGCTTGGCCGAACCGCCCCTGACCGCCAGAATCGGCTCCGCGAGCGACTGCCCGATCGTGAGAGCGGGGTTCAGTGAGCCGTATGGGTTCTGGAAGATCGCCTGAAGCTCGCCGGCGATCGCCCTGCGTCCGCGGGTGGACAGATGGGTGATCTCACGCCCATTGAGACGGATGGCGCCCTCGGTCGCTGCCGTGAGCCCGAGGATCGCTTTGCCGATCGTCGACTTGCCCGATCCGGACTCGCCGACCAGAGCCAGCGTCTCGTGCTTGTCGACCGAGAACGAGACATCGTGGATCACTCGCGCGGGCGGGCGTCGCCACCGGCCGGGATACTCGACGGCGAGACCCTCGACGGTGAGTGCAGGCGTGCTGTTCATGGGATCTCCACAAGAGTGGGCGTGCTTCTGATCAGGGTGGCGGTGTACTCATGGCTGGGTGCGGCGAAGAGGGTGTCGACATCGGCTCGCTCGACGATCTCCCCGTCGCGCATGACCAGCACCCTGTCGCAGATGTCGGCGACGACCGCGAGATCGTGGGTGATCATCAGGACGGCCAGTCCCCGCTGCTCGCGGAGGGAGCGGAGCAGCTCGAGGATTCCCGCCTGGACGGTGACATCGAGCGCCGTGGTCGGTTCGTCGGCGATGATCAGATCGGGCTCGCCGGCGAGGGCGATCGCGATCGCGATCCTCTGCAGCATCCCGCCGGAGAGCTCGTGGGGGTACTTCCGGAGAATCTCCTCCGCCCCCGCCAGGCCGACCTGTGCAAGAAGCTCGCGTGCGCGGACGGTGCGCGCCCCACCACGAAGAGTCGTCAGTCGGCTCAGCACCTCGTTCATCTGCGAGCCGATCGTGAAGAGCGGGTCGAGGGCTGCCATCGGCTCCTGCGAGACCAGTCCGATGCGCTTGCCGCGGACGGCCCGCATCTGCTGCTTCGACATGGCCGTGAGCGGCGCGGCGTCGAGCCACGCGCCGCCGCTGGAGACCATCGCCGAGTGCGGCAGCAGACCCAGGAGCGAAAGCCCCGTGACCGTCTTGCCGCTGCCGGACTCGCCGACGAGGCCCACGATCTCACCGCGATCGACGGTGAACGAGATGCCGCGCACGACGTCCTTCGGCGGCGATCCCTGGAAGCTGACGGAATAGTTCTCGACGCGGAGCAAGGGAGCCTCGCCGGTCAGCGCTTCGGGTTGCGCGACGGGAGTGCGACGTTCCGGCGACGCAAAGGCCTGACCGCGGGTGCGTCCCTCGTTGAAGTCGCGGATCCCGTCGCCGAGCAGGCCGAAGGCGAGCGTGAGCAGCGTGATGGTGCCACCGGTGACGAAGAGGAAGAAGGGCGCCTGGAACATCACGGGCGCCGCCTCACCGACCATCCCGCCCCAGCTGGGGGCCGGAGGGGTGGTGGCCAGGCCGAGGAATCCGAGTCCTGTCTGGAGGGCGAGGGCTCCGCCGGCGAAGAGCGCCAGCTGAACCGACACCGGTCCGACCAGCCCGGGAAGAATGTGCCTGCCCATGATCCGCGCCGGGCCGATTCCCGATATCCGGGCGGCGGCGACATAGAGCTCCTCCCGGATCGCCAATACGGAGCTCCGTACGACACGGACGAGGCTCCCCGCGGCGATGATGCCCGCGGTGATCATGGCGGCGTAGAGGTTCTGGCTGAAGACCGCCAGGACGGCTAGGACGATGATGATTCCGGGCAGCGACATCATCAGATCGACCACGGTGCTCACCGCCCTGTCGACCCACCCGCCGAGGTACCCGGCGAGAATTCCGAAGACGATGCCGATGAGCGCAAAGATCACCAGCGCGGTCAGCGCCCCCGTCAGAGCCGGCTGCCCCCCGAACAGGAGCCGGGAGAGGGTGTCGCGCCCGAGCGTGTCGGTGCCGAGCCAGTGGGCCGCGGACGGGAGCTGGAGGATGGCCGTCAGATCCTGCTGGAGGGGATCATACGGGGCGATCCACTCGGCGAGGGCGACCAGGATCGTCACCGTGATGATGATGAGCGCGGCGACGGCGGCGAGCGGATTCACGGTCGGACGGCGGCGCGTCCGAGGGGTGCTCGCGGCCTCAGCCACTGCGGCGATATCTGAAGTCATGAGGTCCGTACCTTCGGGTTCAGAAGGGCGTAGGCGATGTCCACGAGCAGGTTGACGATGATCACGATCAAGGTGAAGGTCAGCGCGATTCCCTGGATGACCGGAATGTCGTGCCGCGCGGTTGCGCTCACGGCGAGCCCGCCGAGTCCCGGAAGAACGAAGACGGTCTCCACCAGCACGGTGCCCGAGAGCGAGCCGATGAAGACGAGGCCGACGACGGTGAGGATGCCGATGCCGGCCCCCCGCAGCGCGTGCTTCCAGATGATCGATGTCTCTGAGGCGCCGGCCGCTCGAAGTGTGCGGATGTACGGCTGCTGAACGGTGGTGAGCATCTGGTCGCGCGTCACCTTGGCGATGATTCCCACGGCGCCGATGGCGAGCGCGGCGACCGGGAGGACGAGGCTGGATGCCCACAGAGCGGGGGAGGTCGAGAAGTCGACGTACCCGGTGGACGGAAACCAGCCCAGCATGCCGGCGAAGATGAGGGAGAGCACGAGGCCCAGCCAGAAGCCCGGCAGCGCGCCGCCGATGAGCGAGCCCACATCAACGATGCGGCGCACGATCGGGCCGCGCGTCGCGCTGAGAATGCCGAAGAGGACTCCCACCAGGGCCGCGACGAGCGTTCCGCCGATGATCAGCGACAGCGAGATCGGCAGGCGCTGGGCGATGGTCTCGAGCACGGGCTGCCCGGTGTAGATCGACGTGCCGAAATCGCCCTGGAGCACACCGCTCAGGTAGATCCAGTACTGCACGAGGATCGGCTCGTTCAGGTGGAGCGCCTCTCGGAGGGCTTCGTACTGCTCGGGGGTCGCGTTGATCCCGAGGAACGCCCGGGCGGCGTCGCCGGGCAGGAGGCTCTGCAGAAAGAACGTGATCATCGACACGACGAGCAGGAGCGGAACGGCGAGCGCCAGTCGGCGCCCGATCAGACGGAGCATGTTGAGCCCTTCCGGGATGGGCGGGGCGCCTGCGCGCCCCGCCCATCCGATGAATCAGCTGGCGGGCGTCCAGTGAGTGATGGAGTTCAGGTTGGACGAGCTGCCCACCCATGTCACGTCCGACACGGAGTCGGCGTGGGCGTAGATCAGGGTCTGCTGGTAGACCGGGATGCTCAGCGCGTTCAGCGTAGCGACCCGGTTCACCTCCTGAGCGGCGGGTCCGACCTCGTCGCCCTCAGCCACGGCCAGTGCGGCCATCGCGTCGTTCATCTCCTGATCGCTCACCTTGTAAGGGTTCATGATGCCGTCGGGCATCCAGAAGCCTTGTGCGAACAGGAACATGACCCCTCCGCCGCCGAAGATCGACGCGGAGTACTGACCGGAGGTGAAATCCGTGACCCACGCACCGAAGTCGGCTTCGGGCTTGAGCTCCATCGTCACGCCGATCTTGGCGAAGTCGGACGCGAGCGCCTGAACCAGCTTGCTGTCGGCCTGCGACGGTCCCTGGTAGAGCGCGGTGAAGCTGAAGCCGTCGGGGTAGCCGGCCTCCGCGAGCAGATCCTTCGCCTTGTCGAGGTCCTGCGTGTACGCGTCTTCGAGCTCAGGATCGTAGCCCCATGACGGGTCGCCGTCGATGGCGACCTGCGTCGTGGCCGTGCCGTACTCGCCCACGCTCGCCTTGGCGACGGCCTCGCGGTCGATCGCCCACGCAAGTGCTTGTCGCACGCGCTCGTCGGCGAGCGCCGGAGTGTTGACGCCCCCGCGGTCGGTGAGCAGAAGTCCGTTCCAGCTGCTGGCGCGCTCCAGAACGGTCGCGGGGTCCTTCAGCGTGGACGCGACGTTGGGATCGACCTGGATGAGCTCCACCTGGCCGGTGTTCAGCGCCTGGACCTGCTGCGTGTAGTCCGGGATGACCTTGACCTCGATCTTCTCGTACTTCGCGGCATCCTCGTCGAAGTAGTTCTCGTTCTTGACGTAGACGTAGACGTTATCCGGGATGGTGGCCTCTTTGTCGAGCACGTAGGGACCGATGCCGAACGTGTCGCCCGCTCGCGCGGTGTCGTCGGCGAGGCCGGCGGGGCTGATCGGCGCGAACGCGTAGTAGTCGCCCGTCACGAGCTGATCCATGATCGGGTTGGGAGTTGCGCTCGTCAGCTCGACGGTCAGGTCATCGACCGCCTCCGCGGTGATCGCGAAGAAGTACGGGCGGGTGGGTCCGCTCCCGTTTGCGACGAAGTAGTTGTAGGAGTCGACCACCGACTGCGCGGTCAAGGGCGTGCCGTCCGAGAACTCGAGGTCGGGCTTGAGGGTGAACGAGAACTTGGTGTTCCCCTCGCCGACATAGCCCCACTCGTCTGCGAGCCCCGCGATGACTTCACCGTCGTCGTTGAGGTCGAGCACCGAGGTGTAGGCGGGGTCCTCGTACCAGCGGCCGTTGCCGAGTGCGGCACGCAGCGGGTCGAGCGAGATGGGCGGCGTGTTGATGCCGACCGTCAGTGTGGTGTCGACCGGGGGCGCAGAGCCCCCGCCCGACGTGCAGCCGCCCAGCGCCAGGACGGCGAGGGCTGCTGTGGCGGCAACGATGGCGCGTGTCTTCTTCATGATCCGTGCTTTCTGTGTTGTGAATGTGCGAGGAACGGGTATTCGGAGAAGGTGTGTGGAGCTCAGAGGCATTGCCGAAGGGCGGCGACGAGGTCGGTGGCGCGTGTGTCGCCCTCGAACTGGAGGTCGTTCGTGACGAAACCGAAGCCCACCCGGGCGGCGTCGTCGGCGAACCCGACCTGACCGCCGAGGCCGTCGTGGCCGAACGAACGGTCCGAAAGCAGCGGTCGCGCATCGGAGGTGAGCATGAAGCCCGCGCCCCAGCGAGGCCACGGCGGCGGCATCGGCACCGCGGGAACGCCGGCGCTGCGTTCGATGGTCATCGCCTCGATGGTTGCGGGGTCGAGCAGCGTGATCTGCTCGTTCGATGAGACGGTCGCGCTCCAGATCGTGGCCAGCGCTCGCGCGGTCGCGATGCCCCCCGCGCCGGGGATCTCGGCCTGCTGAAGACGAGGGTCGTTGAATCCGCGCCCCGGGTCGGCGAACTCGAACGGGATCGCACCGCCGAAGGTCATGGCCTGTGCGGCATAGCGTTCGAGCTCATTGCGGGGTTCCGCGGGAGCCTCGGGCTGAGGCGGGTAGCCACCCCAGACCTGCAGCTGGGCGACGCGAGGCGTCTGAGTGGGGTCGATGCCGATCCACGCGTCTGCCCCGAGAGGGCCCGCGATGCGCTCGCGCAGGTAGGTGCCGATCGAGGCGCCCGTGACGCGGCGGACCAGTTCGCCGGCGAGCCAGCCGAACGTCAGTCCGTGATAGATGTGGCTCGTCCCGGGCTCCAGAAACGGAGGTTCGGCCGCGAGGAGAGCGGTGATGTGGGCAGTGTCGAGAATGTCCTCTGTCTGCAGGATCTGCCGCACCAGCGGTACGCCCGCCTTGTGGGCGAGCACGTCACCGACGGAGACGGTCTCTTTGCCTCCCCCGGTGAACTCCGGCCAGTACTGCGACAGCGGGGCATCGAGGTCGACCAGATCCTGTCTGACGAGTTCGCCGACCGCGATGCTCACCAGCCCCTTCGTGCAGGAGAAGATCACCGTCGGGGTGTCATCGAGCCACTGGCGCCCGGGGCCGGCCTGGCCGCCCCACAGATCGGCGACGACTTCGCCGTCGACGCGCACGTGCAGGGACGCCCCGCCGTCGTGGCACCTCGAAAGCACATCCCCGAAGGCCGCTGCCAGCGGCTTGAAGCCCGGGAGCACGGAACCGTGGATCGACGGGCTGGTTGATTGTGTCGACATCTGCGTGACCTCATTGTCGGGATAGATCGGTTCAGACGATGCTAAATCCATTCAGCTACCAATTTATAGCACAGGGAGCCCGTCTGCGCAAAACACTTCTCGCTACTCCCCGGAGGCTCTCAGCGCCCTCGCATCGCCGGGATCCCTGTTCGAACGCCGTGCGTCTGCGTGGTCGGTCACGACGCCGTCCGTGCCGACGGTCCGGCCAGCGAATCCCGGAAGACCACGGGCATCGGCACCAACCGGTCCTCGTCGGTTCCCGACAGCAGGAGTTCCACCGCGGCCTCTCCCATCGCCTCGAAAGGAAGCCCCACCGTCGTGAGGCGGGGGCGGAGATAGTCGCCCAGCTCGTCATTGTCGAAGCTGAGAACCGAGACGTCGCCAGGGATCGTCAGGTCGAACTCGGCGAGCGCGCGGTACACCCCGAATGCCATCGGGTCATTGAGTACGAGAACGCACCGGGGCGTGCGGCCGGTCGAGAGATATTGCCGCAGCACGCCGTAGGCCGAGTCCGAGTTCCAATCCGCTACGGCGAGTTCGGCGTCGAACGCGAGCCCCCGCGCGTTCATCTCCGCGAAGATGCCCGAGACGCGGGCCTCCACGCTTCGGGACTTGAGCGTGTCGCCCGTCCGGTTCGCATCCTGGCCGACCATGACGATCCCCGAGCGGTGTCCCATCCGCACGAGAGTCTCGATCGCCGTTCGTCCTCCGTCGAACTCGGCCGGGAGCACGGAGGCGCGGGCCGTGGCGCTCGTGGCGTTCAGCAGCACGGTTCTCGTTCCCGGCGGAACCGGGGGGATCTCAATCTCGCGTGCGCGCATCGCGGCGAAGATTATCCCGTCGACCTGGCGGTCGAGAACGGCGTCGACGGCGCGCGATTCGCGAACCCGATCGTCGCCGGTCTCGATGACGAGCAGCACATGATCGACCCCTTCGGCGGCCCGCAGCGCGCCGCGGATCAGCCCGCTCGCGAATCGGGTGACCGACACGTCGTCGGATATGAATCCGATGGTGTTCGTGATCGATGTGCGCAGCCCTCGTGCCGCCACGTTCGGCCGGTAGCCGAGCTCCGCGGCAGCCTTGAGCACTCGTTCGCGAGCATCCGGCGAAAGTCGGGTGTCGGGCCGATCGTTCAGGATCAGCGACGCCGCTGCGGTCGACAGACCCGCCCGCCTGGCGACATCGGCGAGGGTCGCGCGCTTCGGATTCGTCATGGTCCCGTCCGCATTTTACCGGGGGTTCTCGTCGAGACAGGCGCGAAGGGCATCGATCAGGGATGTCGCGCGCGCGTCACCGAGCGGCAGCATCAGGTTCGTCAGGAAGGCGAAGCCGACCTTCAGACCAGGATCGGCGAACATCACCTGTCCACCGGCGCCGTCATGCCCGAACGACGAAGCGGTCAGGTACCTTCGCGCCGGTGAATCGAGCTGAAAGCCCATCGCCCATCGCGCGTATGGGGGCGGCGCCGCATCGACGCTCGGACCCTCGCTCTGAACGAGAGTCGCACGGGCCCGAGTGGAATCCTCCAGGCTGCGGAAACCGTTCGTCGCCACCACGGTCGACGACCAGATCGCGGCCATCGCGGGGGCCGTGGCGATGCCGCCCGCCCCAGGAATCTGGGCCGCGCGGATCGCGGGGTCGTTAAAGCCTGAGGTCTCGCCGATGAGCGCCGGCGGAAGTGCCCCGCCCAGTGTGGCGGTTCGCTGCACCCAGCTCGGCGCGGGGCCGGGTCGAGCCTCCTCGAAGGACCGCACGAGCTCGGGCGTGGGGGGTTCCATCGTGAGATACGCGACCCGTGCACGAACGCTCTCGGGAACGCCTATCCACGCCTCCACGGATAGCGGCTCCGTCAGTTCGCGTGTGAGCAGGTCCCCAGGACCGAGCCCCGTGATCCGCCGGAGGACCTCGCCGATCAGCCAGCCGTGCGTGATCGGGTGATATGCGTGCGCCGTTCCCGGCTCCCACAGCGGCTGCTCTGCAGCGAGACGGGACGTGACCAGCTCCCAGTCCTGGATGTCTTCCGGGGAGAGGTCCTCGGCGAGCGTGGGCAGGCCCGCGCGGTGCGAGAGGATGTCGCTGATCCGAACGTGCGCTTTGCCGTTCTGCGCGAACTCCGGCCAATAGTCCGCGACGGGGCTCTCGTAGTCCAGCATCCCCTTCTCGACCAGCTGGGCCGCGAGGATCGCCATCACTCCCTTCGTGCCCGAGAAGATGACGCTCGGCGTGTCCGCCTGCCATTGTCGGCCCCCAGGGCCATCCGCGAGGCCGCCCCACAGGTCCACGACGGGCTCCCCGTTCAGGCGAATCGCGACCGCTGCGCCCGCGCGGGGCCGATCGGCGATGATCCGGTCGAACGCCTGTGCGACGCGCTCGAATCCCGGCGCGACCGCGCCGGCGACTCCTCCCCGCTCAGACACCGGAAATCGCCTCACGAATCGCCGTGGTGAGCAGCTCCCAGCGGGGATCGCCCTCCGGCCCGACCACGCGCATCGCGCTGCAGACGAACCCGAACCCGATCCCGAGATCGGTGTCGGCCAGCCCGAGCCGCCCTCCGGCGCCGGTGTGTCCGAAGCTGTGGGATCCGAATGCCGGCATGCTGCTGGTCGGCAGCTGATACCCGAATCCGAACTCCAGATCGGGGCCGGCGGTGCCGCTCTCGATCAGAAGCTCCTTGCCCTTGGTGAGGCTCGCCGTGAGCTCGCGCAAGGTGCCCTCCGAGTAGAGCCGCGTGCCGTCCACCGATCCGATGGTGGCGGCGTACATGCGCGCCAGGGATCGCGCGTCGGTCACGGCTCCGACTGCCGGCACGCTCGCCGCGTAGTAGGCGGCGACCTGTTCGGCGTCGTCGGGATCCGGATCGAGCGGCTGCACCTCGGCACCCGCCAGAAGCCGCTGCTCGGCATACTTCCCGACGCCCCCGGTCATCACGGGGAACTCCCCGACCCACCTCCCGTGCACGACGTCCGGCAGACGCTCGGGGGGCAACCCCAGCCATGTGCTGAGGGAGAGCGGTTCGGCCATTTCGCTCCTCACGATCTCTGCGAGACGTCGACCGCTCGCCCTGAACGCGATCTCGTCCAGGATGGCTCCGGCCGTGGCCGGGTGGTAGGCGACGGCTGTTCCGGGCTCCCAGAGCGGTGCCTGTCGCGCGAGCACACGCACCAGCTCTGGACTGGTGAAGTAGTCCAGGCCCTGAAGATGGCTGCCGATCTCTGGGAACGGCACTCCAGCCTGATGAGACGCGACCATCGCCACGGTGGTGGATTCCTTGCCGTTCTGACCGTACTCGGGCCAGTACTGCACGACCGGCGCGTGCGGATCGAGCTGACCGCGGTCGACCAGGATGCCGAGAGCCGTCGCCGTGATCCCCTTGCTGCAGGATGCCACGCGCGTGAGAGCGGTCTGCGGATAGGGACGATCGCGCACCACATCCGTTCCGCCCCAGAGGTCGACGACGGGCACGCCGTCCCGCACGAGCGCGACCTCGCATCCCGAGCCTTCGTCGTACTCGAGCACGCGGGCGAACGCATCCGCGACTCGCCCGAAACCCTCCGCTGCAAACCCGTCCATGCCGGCCTCGCCTCTCATGACTCCGTCCCCGCGCGTTCGAGGGATACATTCACACTTCCGTCGACCCCGCGGCGCAGCGGCAGCGGGTCGCTGATCCTGCCCCCGAACTCGCCGCCGTCCGATGCCAGTTCGAAGGCCAGCAGTCTCGCCATGCCGTCGCGGTCGTGGACGATCCTGCCGCTGTAGAGGCTCTGATCGGTGAGCGGCACCGCACTCTCGATGGGATACGGACCGACCGGCGCCACATCATCGAGCACCCAGGTGCCCCCGAGCCCTGCCCCTGGCTCGCTGAGGTCGTTGACCCCCGCCGAGAAGATCAGGCACCGGCGCCCTTCGACCTCGACGATCTGCGGCACCTCGAGATGAACGAATCCCGTCGAGAGCGCGCTGAGCGGCGGTCGCACCTCCCACGACTCCAGATCCTCCGAGAAGGCGTGACCGATCACCCCCCGGCTGCGCACGGCGCCGGTCCTGGATCGTGCGGTGATCAGCATGTGCCAGCCGGCCTGGTCCGGGTCGCGGAAGACCCACGGGTCTCGCCACGCCTCTTCGGGCCACTCGCTGGATCCGAGCGTCTCGTACCACCGCGGATCGGCGCGCAGCGCGAGCGGCCGCTTGCTCCAGGTGTACAGGTCGTCCGACGTGGCCACGCCGATCGATTCGATGTTGGAGGTGCTTGTCGCCGATGCGAAGACCGAGCCCGTGTAGAACATCCGCCAGAGCCCGTCATCGCCCCGGACGACGGAGCCGGTCCACGTCGCCGTCTCGTCGATGTCTCCCGGGGCCCCCGGACGCAGAACCTCGCCGTGGTCGTCCCACGCGACCAGATCCGCCGACGTGGCATGGCCGATTCGTGCGTTGCGGTGCCGAAGATCCGGGTCGCCCAGTGACTTCGGGGCGAACAGGTAGTAGAGGTGGAACAGTTCGCCATCATCGGCGACCCAGAAGTCCCAGACCCACGACTCGTCGCGAGAGAATGCCATGAAATTGTTGCCCTTCGATCGGATGCTGGTGAGCGGAGCTGTTGCGGTTGGGGATGGCCGGTGGGGGCTCAGCCCTTCAGGCCCGAACTCGCGACGCTCGCGACGAAACTGCGCTGGAAGACGAGGAACATGATCAGCAGCGGCAGGATGAAGATCACTCCGAAAGCCATCACGCTGCCCCACTCGGGTCGTTGCGAGGATTGGAAGACTCCGAGCTGGAGCACCAGTGGACGCACGGACGGATCGGAGACCATCAGCACCGGCCACAAGTAGGAGCCCCACTGCCCGATGAAGGTGAGGATGGCGACCGTGGCGAACGCGGGCCGGGTCATCGGAACAACGACGCTGACGAACGTCCGCAACGGCGACGCCCCGTCGATGCGGGCCGCTTCTTCGATCTCCTTCGGGACATCGAGGAAGAAGGTGTAGAAGAGGAAGATCGAGAACGCGCTCGCGATGAAGGGCAGCGCCTGCACGTAGACCGTGTTGCGTTCCCCGTTCAGCATGTAATACAGGGGCACCGCGACGGCTTCGAACGGGATGATCGTGACGAGCGCGATGCCCAGCAGCACCGCATTCCGCCCCCTCCACCGCATGCGGGCGAGCGCGTAGCCGGCCAGCGAGTTCACCACGAGCCCGCCGATGACCACCGCCGCGGTGACGGCGATCGTCACGGCATAGAACTGCCACAGGCGGCCCGTCGCGTCGGTCGTGAAGTAGGAGAAGATGCGCGCATAGTTGTCGAGGCTGAGGTCGGCGGGGTTGATGCTGGAGAATCCACCCAGCACCTGCGAATTGGGCGCGAAGCTCGCCACGAAGAGGTACACGATCGGAACGGCGAACACGACTCCGATCACCGTCAGCAGCACATAGGTGGGCAGCGAGCGGAAGAGGCGACGCTGCCGTCGCGCGGCTCCTCGGGCGTCATCCATCAGATCGTCCCCTCTTGACGCACCAGCCGGCGCTGGATGAGCGCCACCGTGGCCACGATGATGAGGAACACGACGGACATCGCCGCGGCCTGCCCCACGTTGTTGAGGCGGGTTGCGTAGTTGACGAGCTGGAACATCATCGTCTGCGTGCTCTCGATGTTTATCGACCCGCTGGAGTTCAGGACGTACACCTGATCGAACAGCCTGAAGGCGAAGATGGTGGTCAGCAGCGCGACGAAGATGAGCGTGTTGCGGATGCCGGGCACGGTGACGTTCATGAGCCGCTGCCACGCGCTGGCCCGGTCGAGCTCCGCTGCCTCGTAGAGCTCGCGCGGCACGGCCTGCAGCGCGCCGAGGAAGATGATCATCTGGAAGGCGACGCTCTGCCAGATGGACATGACGACGATGGCGCCGAGCGCGGTCGCCGAGCTGCCCAGCCAGTCGTGCGCGGCGATCTGACCGCCGCTGATGGTCGCCAGAAAGTCGTTCAGCAGCCCCCGCTCATCGCGCGCGAAGATGAGGCGCCAGACGACCGCGACGAGAACGAACGGGAACACGAGAGGCATGAAGTACACCGTGCGGAAGAAGGCGATGCCCGCGAGCTTGCGGTTGAGCAGGATCGCGAGCGCGAGCGCGAGGACCGTCTGGGCCGGGACGACCGCGAGCACGAACAGGAAGTTGTTGCCGAGCGCGCGGAAGAAGTCGGCGCTGATGTCCGGATCCGTGAACAGGCGCGCGTACTGCTCGAACCCGACGAAGCGCGCGGGTCGGGGCGAGTTGAGCTGGACCCGGAAGAACGACAGCACGATCGAGACGATGAACGGTGCGACGAGGAACGCGACGAGCAGGATGACGGCGGGTGCGGCCATGCTCGGCCCGGCCACCCGGCCGAAGTGATCGCCCGACCTGAGGCGACGGCGAGGGGAAGGAGCGGTTGAGGGTGAGGCGGCGGGCGCCGCGGTCGCGGTGGCCGCGTGAGAAGTGGATGACATGGCGCTCCAGAAAGGATGCCGGGGGCCGGCGGCGGGGGGAACCGCCGACCCCCGGACGATCAGTCCTCGTAGTTGTTGTTGTCCTCGGCGTCGCGATCGATGGCGCGCGCGGCGGAACCGAGCGACTCCTTGACGTCGTCACCGGCCCAGATCGCCGCCAGGGCCTTGCCGAACTCGAGGGTCACCGTCGGATACCCGGGTGTCACCGGACGCACGACGCCGACGCAATCGGGCGCGAGATCGTTCTCCGTCGGGCAGGAATCCAGCAGCTGCTGACCCAGCATCTCCAGGGGACCGCCGGGCCCGTACCGCTCGGATGTCGCTGCGACGGTCTTCGTCGCCGGCGGCGCTCCGGATGCGTCGGCATAGGCCGTCACACTGGCGTCCGAGGCCATGAAGTCGAGGAACTTCGCCGCGAGCTTCGCGTTCTTGGTTCCGGAGCCCATCGCCCAGGCAATCGAGCCCGTGCCGGTCTTCGCGCCGTCCCCGAAGTCCGGCAGGGGTCCGACCTGCAGGTTCTCGCCGAGCGCCTCGCTGTACGCCACGTAGTTCCAGTGCCCCATCCACTGCAGAGCCACTCGGCCCGAGTGGAACGCCTGACCGTCGGTGTCGGGGTCCACGTACTGGCGCCACGACGCGAAAGTGGTCATGGCGTCCACGGCGGCGTCGGAGTCGAGCGCCCCCTCGGCCTTGCCGTCCTTGATGATCGGTGAACCTGCCGACCAGATCACCGGCGCGAATCCGTAGATGCCGTACTCGCTGGTGAGTCCGTAGTTCTCGGCGATTCCGAACGGCTTGCCGTCCGGATCCTGTGCGGCCAGGGTCGCGAGCACCTCGCTGAACTCCTCCGCCGTCCAGGCATCCTCGGGCGAGGTGGGCAGCGTGATGCCGGCGGCATCGAGAAGCGCCTTGTTTCCCCAGAGGCCCATTCCGGAGTTGATCAGACTGATCGCGTACAGCCCATCGGCATACGTGTTCTGCTGCACGACCGGGTCGGACTGATTGTCGATCGTGTCGTCCGAGAGCCACTCACCGAGCGGCGCGATCTTGCCGTTGTAGGCGTAGGCGGCGATGTTGGGACCGTCGACGAGAAGCACATCTCCCAGTTCGTCGTTCGGCGTGGTCAGGATGGTCTGGTTGTAGTCCGCCTGGGCGATGCCGCGCAGCTTGATCGTGACACCCTCGTTCTCGGCTTCGAACTGGTCGACCAACTCGTTAATGACGATCGACTCGGGAGACTCGCCGTCTTGCAGCCAGAGGGTGAGCTCACCGGTGTCCTCCCCCTCCTGAATCTCTCCGGCGGGTGCCGTGCATGCGGTCAACGTCAGCGCAGCGGCGCCGATGACAGCCAGTGTGACGGCGGTTCGCCGACGGTTCAAAACTCGCATTGTCGGATTGACTCCTTTGTCCCTGGGTGCGAAGAGCGAGCGCTAAATGCGTTCAGCACGAATGTCTAGCACGATGATCATGTGTGCGGCAAGAGCAGATTCGATGAAACG
>NZ_DATMIO010000209.1:0-3513 GCF_035554235.1 Microbacterium sp.
GCGACCCGACGGTGAGCGGGGTCTGCTCCATGAACTCCTCCAGCGACGGCCCGTGCCCGTACACCGGGGCCTCGTCGAAGTACGGCCGGAACTCGCGGATCGCATCCTGGGAGTTCCTGCGCATGAACACCTGACCACCGAGCCCGACGATCGCCTGGTCGGCGGAGCCGTGGCCGTAGTGCTCGAAGCGGGCCCGGTACAGGCCGATCAGGCGCATGAAGTGCTCCTTCGGCCAGAAGATGTGGTTGGCGAAGAAGCCGTCTCCGTAGTACGCGGCCTGCTCGGCGATCTCGGGAGTGCGGATCGAGCCGTGCCACACGAACGGCGGGGCGTCATCGAGGGGGCGCGGGGTCGAGGTGAAGCCCTGCAGCGGGGTGCGGAACCTGCCCTCCCAGTCCACGACCTCTTCGCGCCACAGCTTGTGCAGCAGCGCGTAGTGCTCGATCGCGAGCGGTACGCCCTGGCGGATGTCCTGCCCGAACCAGGGATAGACGGGGCCGGTGTTTCCACGCCCCAGCATGAGGTCGGTGCGGCCTCCCGAGACATGCTGCAGCATCGCGAAGTCCTCGGCGATCTTCACGGGGTCATTCGTCGTGATGAGCGTCGTGGCAGTCGACAGGAGCAGACGCTCGGTCTGGGCGGCGATGAATGCGAGGGTCGTGGTGGGCGATGACGACCAGAACGGCGGGTTGTGGTGCTCGCCGAGGGCGAAGACGTCGAGGCCCACCTCCTCTGCGTGCGTGGCGAGCGTGATCGTGTCGCGGATCTTCTCGCCCTCACTGAGCGTGCGGCCGGTCGTCGGGTCTTCGGTGATGTCGCTCACCGTGAAGATGCCGAACTGCATCTGGTTCTCGTTCACGATCGCTCCTCGCGTTTTCTATGCAAGTGAATGTATCTCGTGTAACGCGGCAACACCAAGGATATTCCCGAGCCCCGTCGGAGCACCGTCCGGACCAGCGCGCTTCCTACGACGCGGCCGCGACGTGCGGAGGCAGCTCCGCGCGCCCCTGGAATTCGAGGATCGCGGGATTGAGGATGACACCGTCGCGGATCTCCGTGGCCCGCCGGATGCTCTCGCTCTGCGCCCACGCCTCGGGCCCCGCCATGACGGTGGGGATGAACCCGAGCAGGGCCTCGCTGATCTCCCAGCTCGCGGAGTTCCAGAGGTAGGAGGGACTGTGATCGACGCCGTAGTAGTTGATCGAACTTCCCACGGTGAACATCGGCTCGGCGAAGCTCGTCGGCCGCGCCCACTCGAACCCCATCCCTTCGTCGCACGACACGTCCACGATCAGACTGCCCGGGCGGAACGCGTCGAGATCCGATTCGCGCAGGTAGAGCAGCGGACGATTGGGATCCTGCAGCGTGCAGTTCACGACGATGTCGCTCTCGGCGAGGAAGGGGGCCAGCGGCACCCGGCCGTCGTCGGTGATCACCTCGCTCAGGTACGGACCCTCGTCGTGGTCGAACTGGATCATCTGGGCGGCATGGATGGGTGAGGCAACGGATGCCGTGCGCCGGTTCGTGAGCACCCGCACATCGTGCACGCCGTGTGCCCGGAGGGCGGTCACGGCGCCGCGCGCGGTCGCGCCGAAGCCGATCACGACGGCCGTGAGCCGGCGGCCGTAGTCTCCCGTCGAGCCGCACAGCTGGAGCGCATGGAGCACGGAGCAGTAGCCCGCGAGCTCGTTGTTCATGTGGAAGACGTGCAGCCCGAACGTGCCATCGGCACCCCAGTGATTCATCGCCTCGAAGGCGATCACCGTGAGGCGCTTGTCGATGGAGACCTGAGTCATCCGACGGTCCTGCACGAGGTGCGGCCAGCCCCAGAGAACCTGCCCGCCGCGCAGCTCCGCGAGGTCGTCGAACTGGGGCTTGGGCAGAAGCACGACGTCGGATGCCGCGATCAGGGCCTCGCGCGGGAGCACTCTCCCGACGAGCGCGCCCAGCTCGGCATCCGAGACCCCGAAGCGCTCGCCGTAGCCCTCCTCGAGAACGATGCGCGGCCGAAGCTCCTCGGGGAGCCGATCGAGGTGCCCCGGATGGATCGGCACCCGCCGTTCATCCGGCTTGCGGGAGGCGCCGATCACGCCGAGAGTCATTCCTGCGGCGGTCATCATGGGCCTCGTTTCGCGCACCGGACAGGAGCCCGCCCGGCTCCCGACGCTACACCCCGCCAGTCGTGCGGCCCTCGCTGCGACGGCCGCGGTCAGTCCGCGTCGGCGAAGAGGCGCAGCATGTCGCGCGTCAGCTGATTCGGTGCCGTCTCACACGGCGCGTGCCCCGTCGGATACATGGCGACGCGCGCGCCGATGCGGGCCGCGTAGGCGGTGTGCTGGGCCGCCGGCCAGAGGTCCTGCTCCCCGACGGCGATGAGCATGGGCACGTCGATGGCCGCCACGTCGTCTGCGATGTCGGGCATCGTCATCATGAGTCCCACGACATCATCGATGCACCCTCTGCCCGTGACATCCATGCGCTCGCGAACGAAGGCGATGCGGCCCGGCGGCGTGCGATTGAGGTTGTAGCGGATGCCCCACAGGATCAGACCCGCCGCGCGATGCGGTGACATGTCGGAGATCGGCCCGATGTGCTTGACGCCGCGGAACACCTGGCCCGTCGCCGGCGGCGCCGACATCAGGGTGAGGCTTCGGAACAGATCGGGGCGCTCGACGAGCGCGAGTTCGGTGACGAGGGCGCCGAAGCTGTAGCCCAGCACGTGTGCGGGCCCGCCGTCCTCGAGAATCGCGACGAGGTCGTCGATGAAGAGCCGGTAGTCGAAGTGCTCGCGAGGCGGATCGAGGTTGCCGGGCCCCGCGAGCACCGACTCGTAGTGGCCGGAGATGTCGAAGGACTCCACGAGGTAGCCCGCCGCCGCCAGCAGCGGGAACAGGAGGACGAAGTCCTCCTTCGAGCCGGCGACACCCGGAACGAGAAGCACGCGCCCTCGCCGCGGTTCGCCGAGCCGCACGCGCGCCAGGTCGCCGCTCGGGGCGGCGAACACGTCCGCCGCGGTGCCCTCGGGAAAGAGGTGCCAGTCGAGGTCCTGGATCGCCAGGTCGCGTTCCCTGGCCTCGTCGATGATCGTCATCGAGGGTGAGACTATCGCGCTCCCGATGCTGCCGTTCGGCGCGGAGACCGACGGATAGTCTGGGAGGGACCTTCAGCGGATGGCGGTGGCGATGACCGACGACGAAGCGGCACGGGGCGGCGCGACCCCCGCGGGGGCTATCGCCCGGACCAAGCGGCGCGTGCCGTTCTGGGACAACGCCCGCTTCGCCTGCATCGTGCTCGTGGTGCTCGGCCACTTCTCGCAGCGGCTCACGTACGACTCCGACATCGCGCTCGGGCTCTACCTGCTGATCTACGCGTTCCACATGCCCGCATTCGCGATCATCTCCGGGTACTTCTCCAAGGGCGGGGCCCCGACCAGGGTGCAGATGGCGCGGGTCGTCACCGACATCCTGGTTCCGTACGTCATCTTCGAATCGCTCTGGGCCCTCACGAAGTGGG
>NZ_DATMIO010000210.1:0-3794 GCF_035554235.1 Microbacterium sp.
TTTGCAGCGGACATGAGGAGCCTTTCTGTGAACTTACTGTGAAGTTGCGCCCCCAGCGTACGCCCAGTCGGCCATCGACGGGGCACATTTCGACGCGGCGCGTCAACTCACGTCACGACAGGAGCAGCGACACGAGCAGCAGTACGGGGATGCAGCCGATCGTCGTCAGGAAGATCGTGTCGCGGGCGATCGTCTCGCCGACGTCGTACCGCTGTGCGTAATTGAAGACATTCTGGGCGGTCGGCAGGCTCGCGAGCACGACCACGATGAAGAGTTCGGCGGGGGAGAGGTGGAAGACCAGGGCGCCGAGAGCCCACGCGACGACCGGCATGACGACGAGCTTCAACCCTGTGGCGAGCATGATGTCGCGGCGCTGTCCGGACGATCTCAGCACCCGCTGTCCGTGCAGCGATATCCCATAGCTGATCAGCATGACCGGCACACAGGCATTCGCGATGAGGGTCAGCGGGTCGAGCGCGATCGGAGGCAGCTCCACTCCCGAGAGCGAGACCACGACACCGAGCGCCGACCCGATCAGCATCGGGTTGCGCAGCGTCTGCCGCATGATGCGCCCGAAGGACTTCGCGCCCGAGGTCGCGGCATCCAGCAGCGCGAGCGAGACCGGCATGAACACCAGCAGCTGCACGAGGATGACCGGTGCGGAATAGGCCGCGTTGCCGAGCAGGTAGAGCGAGATCGGGATGCCGATGTTGTTCGAGTTCACCATGCCGCTCGAGAGCGCTGCGATCACCGTGTCGCCGAGTCCGCGTCGCCACGCGAGACCGCTGAAGAGAGCCTGGATGCCGAAGACGACGGCCGCTGCGATGCCAGAGACGGGGAGCAGCGATGAGAAGAGGGTGCGCACATCGGCACCCGCGAGCACGACGAACAGCAGGAAGGGGGAGAGCACGAAGAACGTCAGGCGGCTGAGGACGTAGCGAGAGTGCTCACCCAGCAGGTTCATGCGGCCCAAGATGTAGCCGACGACGATGGCGAGCCCGACGACCGCGAAGCCCGTCAGGACGCCGAGCACGTGTGGATCCGTCTGGGGAATACGAAGACCGGCGACGAAACGACGCGGTCGCGGCGTCGCGATCTCATGCCTTCGAGCCTAGGGCAGGGCGGAGCGGCTGCTTCACGGCCGGCCAGAGACCAGGTTCGACAACGCCGCGAAGCGGGAGGTCGATGCGGAGGCGGAACGCGCCTCGCTCCGGTCGGCCAGCCGGTAGCCCAGGTAGATGGAACGGGCACCGATCCAGCGCAGCGGCTCCGGCTCCCACGAGCGCGACCGGTGGCCTACCCAGGGCAGGTCCGGGAGTCCGCTCGAGGTCTCGGTCACAAGGTCGGCGATAGTACGTCCGGCGAGGTTCGTGGCGGCGACTCCGTGCCCGACATAGCCACCGGCGGCAATCATCCGCGAGCGCTGGTCGACGGTGACCCGCGCGTTCCAGTCCCGGGGCACGCCGAGCACTCCAGACCAGCTGTCGTCGGGCGTGGAGTCGATGCCGGGGAACATCGTCTCGAGGGCGCGCGTGAGGGTGCGAAGAGTAGACGCGGGGGTCGACTGCTCGAGGTCGAAGCCGTTGCCGAAACGGTACGGAACCCCGCGGCCCCCGATCGCGATTCGGCCGTCTGCGGTGCGCTGCCCGTAGACGTAGTCGTGCGCGGCGTCACTGAGGAGCTCCTGGCCGGACCAGCCCAGGTCGCTCCAGAACGCATCCGATTGCGGCCTGGTGATCATCACCGAGCTGTTCATCGAGAGGAACTCGCGGTTACCGCCCTGCAAGGCCGTGGTGAAGCCCTCGGTAGCCCGCACGATCCAGGTGGCTTCGGCGCGGCCGGCCGCGGTCACGGCGACCCCGGGTTCGAAGTACTCGACCGGGCTGTGTTCGTATATCTGCACACCGCGGCGGATGAGCGAGGCGGCGAGTCCGTGCACGAGCTTGCCGGGATGGATGCGGGCCGCGTGCGGGTTGAAGACACCGCTCAGCACGCCGGCCACGTTCAGACGCTCCCGCACCGCAGCCGCGCCGAGCAGTTGCAGGGAGTCCTCGGGATGGGCCTTCGCGGAGCGTTCGACCTTCTCCCTCTGCCGGCGCGCCTGGGCGGGCCGGAAGGCCAGACTCAGCGTGCCGCCCTTGACGATGTCGGCGTCGATGCCGAGTGCTTCGGCCACGCTGATGCTCTCATCGACGCTGCCGCGCACCGCGTCTCGGAATCGACGGACCGCGGGCTCGCCGTAGCGGCTCGTCAGCTTGCTCTCGTGGCCCGGGATCAGGTTCGACAGCCATCCTCCGTTGCGACCAGAGGCGCCGTGGCCGATGCGGGTCGCCTCCAGCATGGCGATGGACAGCGTGCGGTCGGCCTCGAGGAGGTAGTGAGCAGTCCAGAGACCGGTCAAACCCCCGCCGACGATCACGACGTCGCGGTCGATGTCGTGAGTGAGCCGTGTCGTGTCGAGAGGCGGCAGAGACCGCATCCAGAACGGGACGCGGGCCGTCGCCGGGGTGCCCGGTGCGCTCATCGCTGATCCGGTTCGGTGGCGAGGATCGGAGACACAAAGCAAACTGTAGCGTCACTGAAGACGGTTCCAGCGCCAGAGGTCGCCTCATCCGCCTGCCATCGTGCTCGGGGCCGTGGACCCGGTTCTTCCGGGCTGCGCCCCGATCATGATGATCGCCGATAATGCACATTATGTCAGGTTGAATTCGAGAAGGGAGTCTGGCAGCGCAGGACGACGGATGATTTTCGGAGGAACTGTCGAATTCGGGTCGGTCGTGTTCGTAGCAGCAGTGAAGCCGCCTACCGGAGGCGGCGCGAACGCACGAGGATGATCACCATGAGCACCACCTTCACTGTCGACTTCTTCTCGAGCCTCGACGGCTACGGCTCAGCCGACGGCTGGACCGGATACTGGGGCAAGGAAGGCCCCGAGCTGATCGAAGATCGCGTGCGCACCTTCCAGCAGGAGCAGGTGCTCGTCTTCGGGGCGACCACGTTCCGCGAGTTCAGCGAGTTCATCAAGATCTTCGACGAGCCGTACTACGACAGCCTGACCGCGCTGCCGAAGATCGTGTTCTCCAGCACGCTCGAGGAGCCGCTCGAGTGGGAGAACTCGACGGTCCTCAATGAGGACGCGGTGACCGCGATCGAACGCCTGAAGCGCACCACCGACGTTCCGATGCGTTCGCACGGCAGCATTTCGCTGAACCGCGCGCTGCTCGCCGCCGGCCTCGTCGACAGGATCGAGGTCATGGTGTTTCCCGCGATCACCGGGCGCGCGGGCCATGCGGCCCTCTTCCACGACGGGGCGGAATTCGACCTTGAGCTGCTGGAATCGACCGTGCTCGACGGCCGCACGATGAAACTCGTCTACAAGCCGACCCCGTACGCAGGCATCCCCGAGGGCGTCGGCCCCCAGCCGCGGAAAAAGGACTGAGAGGGTCGGGCCCTTCGGACGATCGCGGCGCTGACCGGAGCCAAGGGCTCCGTGGCCGAGAGGAGCTGCCCCTCCCCGACGCGAGCTACGCCTGAAGTCGATCACGTTGGCCGGCGTGAACGTCGCGCACCCACTCCCAGCCGGGCTTGGGCGACGGACCGATTCGCTGGTCGATGGGCTCCCGCCCCTCGCGCAAAGCACCGACGTACGCACGATCCTGAGCTATGCGTGCGCGCAGCTCGTCCGCTCCCCCGACCGAGCCGTGGCCCGGGATCACGACATCGACGCCGGCAGAGACGCTCTCGAGCAGATCCAGCGCGGCGAGATAGTCCCCGATCGGGTCGGTGGCAGCCAG
>NZ_DATMIO010000211.1:0-14346 GCF_035554235.1 Microbacterium sp.
CCAGACCCTCGGTCTCAAGGAGCTCCTGCGCGTCTACATCGACCACCGCATCCAGGTCGTGACGCGCCGCAGCCGGTTCCGGCTCGCCCGCCGCGAGGAGCGCCTGCATCTCATTGAGGGACTCCTCATCGCGATCCTCGACATCGACGAGGTCATCCAGGTGATCCGCACCTCGGACGACAGCGAGCAGGCGCGTGCGCGGCTGCGGGACGTCTTCGACCTGAGCGAGGTGCAGGCGGAGTACATCCTCGAGCTGCGGCTGCGCCGTCTGACGAAATTCTCCCGGATCGAGCTGGAGGCCGAGCGCGACGCGCTGAAGGCCGAGATCGCCCAGCTGCAGGAATTGCTCGGCAGTGAAGTGCTCATCCGTGCGCAGGTGGCCCGCGAGCTCGAGGCCGCGGCCGACGCGCACGGAACCCCACGCCGCACGATGCTCATGAACGCCAAGCCCGCTGCGACGCGGCCCGCGCGGGGCGCGCCCGCCCTCGATCTCCAGATCGCCGACTCCCCCACCGTGGTGATCCTCTCGACCACGGGCCGGGCTGTGCGCGTCGACCTCACCGAGGGTCAAGAGCTCACCGTTCCCGCCCGCCGCAGCAAGCACGACGCGATCCTGGCTACGGCAACGTCCACGACGCGGGGAGAACTCGGTGCGATCACCTCCACCGGCCGCCTGCTGCGCTTCAGCCCGGTCGACCTGCCATCGGTGCCCCCCGCCTCCGTCCAGCTCGGAGCGGGTGTCGTCCTGCACGACTACCTCGGCATCGCCGACAAGGCGGACCGCGTGGTCGGGCTCGTGCGGTTCGATGACGACACGCCGGTCGCGCTCGGCACCAGGCAGGGAGTCGTCAAGCGAATCGTCCCGTCGACGCTGCCGGCGCGACCGGAGCTCGAAGTCATCGGCCTCAAGCCCGGCGACACCGTGGTCGGGGCGGACTCCGCACCCGACGGCGTTGAGCTCGTGTTCGTCACGAGCGACGCACAGCTGTTGCGCTTCCCGGCATCCGCGGTCCGTCCGCAGGGCGCTCCGGCGGGCGGAATGGCCGGCGTCAACGTCTCGGCAGCGGCGAGCGTCATCCATTTCGGTGCGGCCGAGGGCGAGGACGTCGTGGCCGTCACGATATCCGGCGCCGACGGCGTGCTTCCCGGCACGGATGCCGGTCGTGTCAAGGTGTCGCGCTTCGACGAGTTCCCGGCCAAGGGCCGTGCCACCGGAGGCGTGCGGGCGCACGCCTTCCTCAAGGGTGAAGACCGGCTCACGCTCGCGTGGGTCGGGCGCGGACCTGCCCTCGCGGTCGCCTCGGACGGGGCCGCCCGAGCGCTGCCGGAGGCGACGGCCAAGCGCGACGGGTCCGGTCAGCCGCTCGATGCCGTGATCGGGTCGATCGGCCGCACGCTCGGGTAGACGGGCTCGGCGCGTGGGTCGGCGACCTCGGCACCGCGCCCCAGGAGGGTCATCACCTCGTGGTGCCGTAGGAGGAAGGCGCGCTCGTCGAGCCGTTTGCGCCGCAGCCACCGCGTCACCTCGTCATTGCTCTTGCTCGCGTTGCACGCGCGGCAGGCCGGCACGATGTTCTCGATCGTGTAGCGGCCGCCGCGGGAGAGCGCCAGCACGCAGTCGCGCTGCAGCGCGGAATCACCCGCTCCGCAGTACGCGCAGCCGCCGCCCCACGCCTCCTGGATCGCCGCCCACTGAGCCGGCGTGAGGTCGTTGTCCGCGGCATCCATTCGCCGCTTGCGCTTGCGAGCAGCCCGTGCGCGCCTGCTCCCCCCGACCGCCATCGTCGTCGCGCCTAGGCGTCGATCGCCTCGCGGGAGAGGCGGTGCGAGGACTCCACGATGAACTCGCGGCGCGGGGCGACCTCGTTGCCCATCAAGAGCTCGAACACGTGTCCGGCGGCCTCGGCGTCTTCGAGCCGCACGCGGCGCAGCAGACGGCCGCCACGGTCCATCGTGGTCGTGGCGAGCTGATCGGCATCCATCTCGCCGAGTCCCTTGTAGCGCTGCACGGGCTCGTGCCAGCGCCTGCCCGACTTCGTGATCTTGGTCAGCAAGGTGTGCAGCTCGGGCTCGCTGTAGGTGTAGATCGTCTCGTTGGGCTTCGTGCCCGGGTTCATCACGATCACGCGGTGCAGGGGCGGCACGGCGGCGAACACCCGGCCGGCCTCGACGAGCGGGCGCATGTACCGGAAGAAGAGAGTGAGCAGAAGGGTGCGGATGTGTGCGCCGTCGACATCCGCATCGCTCATCAGGATGACCTTGCCGTATCGAGCGGCGTCCAGATCGAACGAGCGGCCCGAACCCGCGCCGATCACCTGGATGATCGAGGCGCACTCGGCGTTGCCGAGCATGTCGCTCACCGACGCCTTCTGCACGTTGAGGATCTTGCCGCGGATGGGAAGCAGCGCCTGGAACTCGCTGTTGCGGGCGAGCTTCGCGGTGCCGAGTGCGGAGTCGCCCTCGACGATGAACAGTTCGGAATGCCCGACCTCGGAGGACCGGCAGTCCACGAGCTTCGCGGGCAGCGACGACGACTCGAGCGCGTTCTTGCGCCGCTGGGTCTCTTTGTGCGCGCGAGCGGAGATGCGCGCCTTCATCTCGGCGACGACCTTGTCGAGCAGCAGCGCGGTCTGGTTCTTGTCGTCGCGCTTGGGCGAGGAGAACCGCGCGCCGAGCTCTTTCCGCACGACCTGCGTCACGATCTGGCGCACGGCCGGGGTGCCGAGCACTTCCTTCGTCTGGCCCTCGAACTGCGGCTCGGCGAGGCGCACCGTGAGCACGGCGGTCAGGCCCGCCATGACGTCATCCTTCTCGAGCTTCTGCGTCCCATTGCCCGCGGGTCCGACCTTCAGGCGGCGGGCGTTCTGCGCCACCTGATCGCGCAGCACCTTGAGCAGCTCCTGCTCGAAGCCCTGCTGGTGCGTGCCGCCCTTGGGTGTCGCGATGATGTTGACGAACGAGCGTGTCGTGGTGTCGTAGCCGGTCCCCCACCGCACCGCGATGTCGACGTGGCACTCGCGCTCGACCGCGGTCGGCACCATGGCACCGGTCGGCTGCAGCACGGGGACGGTCTCGGTGAAGTTGCCGGTGCCGGTGAGGCGCCACGTGTCGGTCACGGCGGAATCCGTCGCGAGATACTCCGCGAACTCCGAGATCCCGCCGTCGAACCGGAACGACGTCTCGACGTGCTCCTCTGCGCGCTCGTCGCTGACCACGATCTCGAGGCCCGGAACGAGGAACGCCGTCTGCCGGGCGCGCGTGGCGAGCTCCTCGAACTGGAAGGCGGCGTCCTTCGTGAAGATCTGCCGGTCGGCCCAGTACCGGATGCGCGTTCCGGTGACTCCGCGGGCGGCCTTGCCGACGACGCGCAGCTCGCTGCGCTCCTCGAAGGGGGTGAAGGGCGAATCGGGCGACCTCGTGCCCTTGTCGGCGAACACGCCGGGCTCGCCGCGGTGGAACGACATCGCCCAGGTCTTGCCGCCGCGGTCGACCTCCACGTCGAGCCGCTCCGAGAGCGCGTTCACGACGGATGCCCCGACGCCGTGCAGCCCGCCGGATGCCGCATACGACCCTCCGCCGAACTTCCCGCCGGCGTGCAGCTTGGTGAAGACGACCTCGACTCCGGACAGGCCGGTGCGGGGTTCGATGTCGACGGGGATGCCGCGCCCGGTATCGTGCACCTCGACGCTGCCGTCGGCGTGCAGCGTAATGTCGATGCGGGATCCGTTGCCGGCGAGGGCCTCGTCGACGGCGTTGTCGATGATCTCCCACACGCAGTGCATGAGACCGCGGGAATCGGTCGAGCCGATGTACATCCCGGGGCGTTTGCGGACCGCCTCAAGCCCCTCCAGGACCTGAAGATGGTGCGCGGAATACTCGGAGGTCACAATCTGCAAGCCTAGCCGCGGGCCTCGCACCGGCCGGGTCGACACTCTGCCGCGCACGCATCGGTACGCGCACAGCGAAATGTCACCGCTTCGCGGCATTCTCGAAACATCTGCGTGGTTGTATTGATCGCACCCCCGCACCAGACGGCGATACGCACAAGGAGGCACCGAGATGAACACGCTATCGACACCTGCCGAACCGGGCACCGCTGTCATGTCGTACCGCCTCAGCGCGGCGGATCGTTGCGACTCCTGCGGAGCTCAGGCCTACATCGCCGCCGAGGTGAACGGCAGCGAGCTGCTCTTCTGCGCCCACCACGGTCGCAAGTACGAAGACAAGCTGCGCAGCATCGCCACGTCGTGGCATGACGAGACCGCTCGCCTGGCCGAGGTCCTCTAGCCCGTCGGCTTCTCACCCGAGACGACTCTCGGAACGGTCGGCGACACCCTCACCAGGAGCTCTTCGCCGACCGTTTCGATCGTCTCGGCGAGGTCGGTCGCCGAGGGGCCGTCTGCGCCGAACACGATGACCTCGTGGTCAGCCCGGGCGCCGGGCCAGGCCTCGACGCGACTCTCGGTAGGCCCGATCTCGATGAGGGGGCGGCGTCCGTGCGGCGTGGCCACCGACACCCGACCCGCGAGCGGAGACGGCAGCCCGTCGAGCGAGCCGATGGCGATCGTCACCGCGTCGCCGTCGGCGGAGACCACCGGGGCGGTGAGCGTTGCGATGGGGCGGATGCCGAGCTCGTCGTCGCCCGGGCCGCCGGCCGGACGGATGCCGTAGCAGAACGCGCCGATGCGCACGAGGTCGTAGCGGAACTCGGGACGCGCGAAGGATGCCGCGCTGGCGGCGAGGTGGCGGACCTCGATCTCGAATCCGGCGCTCGTCGCCGCGGCGACCGCGGTGTCGAACGCGGCCCGGGAGAGGTCGTCCTCTTCGTCGCTGGCCTCCGCGATGTGGCTCCAGATGCCCACGACGGAGATCAGCCCGGCATCCTCATACCCTTTCGCCCGCGCGAGCACGGCCGGCCAGTCCTCCGGCCGGATGCCGTTGCGGTGCAGCCCCGTGTCGATCTTGAGGTGCACGCGGGCCGCACGGTGCTGGGCGGCCGCGACCGCCGCGACGTCATCCAGAAACCCGGCGTCGCCGACGCCGAGGTCGACATCCGCGTCGAGTGCCGCAGCGATCTCGGCGGCCCCGACCGTGAGCCACGAGAAGATGCGCGGCCGGGGCCCGCTGACCGCCCGTGTGGCGATCGCGGCGCGCACGTCGAAGGCGCCGAACCAGCGAACGTCCTCGGCCACCGCGCGCGCCACGACGGCGTCGATCCCGTGACCGTAGGCATCGTCCTTGACCACCAGCATGAGCTCGGCGGGTGCGACGCGGGCACGCGCGGTCGCGACGTTCTCGGCGAAGGCCGAAAGGTCGACCTGCAGCCGGGCGGCACTCATGGAACGAACTCCCGGGCAGCTCGGAGCCCGACCGCCGCGGCCAGCTCGCCGGCGGTCATTCCGGTCGCGGCCACCCATTCGCCGATCCCCGGCATGCCCGTGCGGGGGTCGCCGAAGAACGCCACTTCGTCGCCGCGCGCGACCCTGGACTCTCCGACATCCACGACGCAGACATCCATGGCCACTCGCCCGACGATCGGATGCCGCCGCCCGTCGATCGCGACGCTCGCGGCGTTGCCGAGCGCCCGAACGATGCCCTGCGCGTAGCCGCCCGTCACGAGCGCGACCGTCGTGTCGCGGGACGCGCGATGGGTGTAGCCGTACGAAACGCCCTCCCCCGCCCGCAGCGTCTTGAGGCTCAGCACCCAGCCGTGCAGGCTCAGGACCGGCAGGGTCGCACCGGACAACCCGAACACCGCGTTCGGGTCGATGGCCGGCCCGGATGTCACGACGAGGGCGGGCTCCACGACGCCGCGCAGCGCGGCGACGCCAGACTCGTCGGCGAGGACGCCCGCGGCTCCCGCGTCCCGCGCGGCGCGCGCGACGAACGGGGAACCGTGGCCCCAGGCATCCGCCCGCACGTCGATGACGCCGCCGTCGATCCCGGCGAGCACCGCCTCGAGGTTGGTCGCCAGCGCGGCACGCGAGATGCGCGCGGCGGGGGTGCTGCGCTTCGGCGAGCCCGCGGGCGCCGGGCGCCCAGGGATGCCAGAGGTCACGCAACTAGACTATCCGGGTCCCCCGTTGCCTACCCCGGAGCACGCATGCCCTCGAATGGCCTCGGCCTCGCCCCCCGCTTCCGCTACCTGATCGAGCGTGCGCGACGCATCGACGCCGGTTCCGTCATCGAGCGCGCGAAAGAGGCGTCCGAGCAGCACGGCAAGGCCGTGCCGGTGATCGTCGCCGACATGCTGTGGTCGGCCGCGCGCCACAATGTCGGGTTCCAGGACTACATCGACTACGACTTCGCGATCCTGACCCGTGACGAGCGCGCGACCTACATGACGCACCCGGTGTCGAACCAGATCGCGCAGCGCTACGCGCACCCCGACTTCCGGCACATCTTCCACGACAAGATCGAGTTCGACAAGGCCTTCGACCCCTACCTCCGACGCGCGTGGATGGTGATCGAGAAGGGAAACGCCGACGAACTGCGCGCCTTCCTGGAGCGCCACGGCACGGTCGTCGTGAAGACCCCGATGGGGCAGGCCGGCTCCGGAGTCTTCCGCTACCACGCCGCGGACGTCGAGGATTGGGACGAGTTCCACCGCACCCTCCTCGCCCAGGGGCGCCTTCTCGTGGAAGAGGTCATCCAGCAGCACGCCGATCTTGCGGCGGTCTGCCCGGGCACGGTGAACACGACCCGGATCACGGCGTTCTTCGACGGCGAGCGCACCCACATCCTCGCGATCGCGCAGAAGTTCGGGCGCGGCGAGGTGAGCGACCAGATGTCGTTCGGCGGCTTCTACACGATGCTCGATGACGCCGGCCACGCCGTCGGCCCCGGATACGACTCGCATGCCCACGTGCACGAAAAGCACCCGGATTCCGGATTCGTGATCGCCGACTTCCAGCTGCCGATGATGGACGAGGTCAGGGCGTTCATCGATCAGGTCGCGCGCGTCGTGCCGCAGGTGCAGTACGTCGGCTGGGACGTCGTGGTCACCCCGACCGGCCCGGTGCTCGTCGAGGGCAACTGGGGCGCGGGCGTGTACGAGAACAAGCCGAGCGTCACGGGGATCCGCACCGGCCACAAGCCCCGCTATCGTGAGGCGATCGGGTTCTGACACGAGGCGGAGCAATGCTGCGAAGCCGCGTGCGTGTCAGGGTTGAGTAGCCGCGAAGCGGCGTATCGAAACCTCCACTGATCTCGATACGCGGCTTCGCCGCTACTCGATCACCGGGGGTGGCGGCTGCGCCCGCTACTCGATCACCGGGGGGTGGCGGCTGCGCCCGCTGCTCGATCACCGGGGGTGGCGGCTTCGCCGCTACTCGATCACCGGCGCCGGGCGGACGATGCCGAGCGGTGTGGACTGGTGTCCCTGTCCGAGCGGGTTGTCGCCGAGGATCGCCAGGAGGCGCTTCTCCCCCGCCTTCCCGAGCGTCGAGCCGAGGATGTTGCCGCCGAGATCGTTGATGTCGACCACGGCCACGTCGGCGGTCCCGCCGATCAGCCTCTTGAGGTGTGCGGCGACCTCCCGGGGCTTGTCGGGTCCGAGCACGACGGCCTTGTTGTACGGCGGGATCGTGCCGCTCGTGGGACCGTCGATCGCACGGGCCTTGTCGCCCGCGATGCGGTAGAAATCGCCCTTGCGCCCGAACAGCTTCGTGATCGCCGACACGGCGGCGGCGAAGAGGATGCGGGGCGCACCGCATTCGCGGAGTGCCATCTCCATCGTCTCCGGCATCCCCAGGCCGATGCCGTGGGGCGTGCGTGTCACGTACTTGGAGAGGAACAGCGCCAGCCGGCGGGGCTCGATCTCCTCGAGCAGGTAGGAGCGACCCTGCGTGATCGCGACGATCTTCTCGGTCACGAAGAGCAGATCGCCGGGCCGCACCGACGGCGCGCCGAATTCGGTGATGATCTCGTCGAGGTCGTCGCCGGGCATCACGACCCGCGTGCGGAGCGGAATGCGCGCGTAGCGCGCGCCGTCCACCTGCACCTCGAGCTGCTTGCCGGTGTTCGCTTGCGGCGGGTTCGCCGCGGGCGACTGCGCGTCCGAGCTCATGCTCACTCGAGCCTCAGCATCACTCAAGGTAGTCGCGCAGCGACTGTGAGCGGCTCGGGTGGCGCAGCTTCGCCATCGTCTTCGACTCGATCTGACGGATGCGCTCACGCGTCACACCGAACGTGTCGCCGATCTGGTCCAGCGTCTTCGGCTGGCCGTCGCCGAGCCCGAACCGCATGCGGATGACGCCCGCCTCGCGCTCGGAGAGCGAGTCGAGCAGCGACTCCAGCTGCCGCTGCAGCATCGTGAAGCCCACGGCATCCGCCGGAACGACCGCCTCGGTGTCCTCGATGAGGTCACCGAACTCGCTGTCGCCGTCCTCGCCGAGGGGCGTGTGCAGCGAGATGGGCTCGCGGCCGTACTTCTGCACCTCGATGACCTTCTCGGGGGTCATATCCAGCTCGCGGCTGAGCTCCTCGGGCGTGGGCTCGCGGCCCAGATCCTGAAGCATCTGGCGCTGCACGCGGGCGAGCTTGTTGATGACCTCGACCATGTGCACGGGGATGCGGATGGTGCGGGCCTGGTCGGCCATGGCGCGGGTGATGGCCTGACGGATCCACCACGTCGCGTAGGTCGAGAACTTGAAGCCCTTGGTGTAGTCGAACTTCTCGACGGCGCGGATGAGACCGAGGTTGCCCTCCTGGATCAGGTCCAGGAACTGCATGCCGCGGCCCGTGTAGCGCTTGGCGAGCGAGACGACGAGGCGGAGGTTGGCGCCGAGCAGGTGCGACTTCGCGCGCTGGCCGTCGCGAGCGACCCACTGCAGGTCGAGACCGAGCTGGCTGGTCTTCTCCGCCGGCGTCATGAGCGACAGCTTCTCTTCGGCGAACAGTCCCGCCTCGATGCGCATCGCGAGTTCGACCTCTTCCGCCGCGTTCAGCAGGGGAACCTTGCCGATCTGCTTCAGGTAGTCCTTGACGGGGTCGGCCGTGGCGCCCGTGATCTGGGCGGAGTAGACGGGGACATCGTCCTCGTCGGAGGAGGAGATGACGATCGCGCCGGTCGGCAGGGGCTCGGAGAAGGCGGGCTTGGTCTCCTCCTCGTCGTCATCGTCGTCTTCGACGGCTTCCGTCTCTGCCTCCGGTTCGGGGGCCGCGGCAGCCTTCCGGCCGCGCTTGGCCGGGGCGGCGGCGGGAGCCTCGTCGTCATCGGGGTCGAGCTCGACGTCGTCGATGTCGACGGCTGCGTCGTCGTCGAGCTCGATGGCGTCGTCGTCCTCGGCCGTCGCCGCTTCGCCTGCGGGCTTCGCGGTGTTCGCCTTGGTCGTGGCGGTCTTCGCCGCCGTCTTCTTGGCCGGGGCCTTGGCAGTGGGCTTCGCCGCCGGCTTCTTCGCAGTGGGCGCCTTGGCGGCCTTCGCGGGGACCTCGACGACGGCGTCGGCCGCAGTGTCCTCGACTGCGGGAGTCCGCGCGCTGGTCTTCGTGGCAGGAGTCACGTTTCGCCTTTCACCGGCTCGCGGACTTCACGCGCGACCGGTCGATCTCGGACACTAGTAAGACCCTTGTCAAGTCCGGAGCCGATCGACGCGCGATGCGAGCCCCGTTGACAACGGGTCAGGTATTCCATTGTCTCATACGTCCTGCGCCGATGCGGACGCGGGAGTGAGACACGCAGAGGACAAAACGCCAGGACGGGCGAGACTATTCCGTCAGAGGCGAGGGAGGCACGCCGCCACCGCGCTTGTCGTCGTCGGGCGATGGCCGCGACGCTAGATAGCGCTCGAGTTCGGCGGCCAGTTCATCGGCGCTGGGCAGGTCCGCGTCCTCCAGCAGCGGCGGGGTGACGACGCCGCCGCTCATGCCTGCCATGTACGCGTCGTAGCGCTCCTCGAGCCCGCGCACCATGCGGCTGAGCTCTTCGTTGCCCTCGACCTGCTCATCGACCTTCGCGATGTACTCGCGGTTCTCCTCGCGGAGGTCGTCCGCGGTGAAGACGAGGCCGGTGGCCGTCATGATGCGATCCATCGCCGCGATCGTGGCCGCGGGGTACTCGGTGTCGGCGAGGTAGTGCGGGATGAGGAGGACGAACCCCGAGATCCGCGCGCCGGCGGCGGCGAAGCGGTATTCGAGCAGGTGGCCGGCCGTAGCCGGCACCTGCGTATGCGGGCGCCACACCGAGTGGGCGGCGGTGAGATCCTCCCGTGTGCCGCTCACGGTGGTCCCGATGGGGCGTGTGTGAGGCACGGGCATGGAGATCGCGTGCACCCACGTCACCGTCGACACCTCGAGCACGTCGGCGAAGCGGAGGATCGCGGCCGAGAAGGCGTCCCACGCGAAGTCGGGCTCATAGCCGGCGAGGAGCAGGAAGGGCTGCCCCAGTGCGTCACGCGAGAGCGAGAGCTCGAGGCGCTGCGGCTGGTAGTCGGTGAGGTGATCCTCCTCGAACGAGACGATGGGGCGACGCGCCCGGTAATCGAGGAGGGCGTCGTTGGAGAAGATCGCGATCGGAGCGCTGTCGAGCTCGTCGCGGGCGTAGTCGATGAGCCCGGACACCGCGCTCCCGGCATCGGTGAAACCCGTGAGCAGGATGACGAGCGGCAACCCCGCGGGGACGGCGGGGCCGTTCGCGACGCGTTCGTAGAGGTCTCCGAGAGGGGGCATGCCTCCATGCTACGAGCCGCCCGCCGACCATGGGGGGCGTCCCGGCCCCGCTCTCAGCGAACACGGCGAATCCTAGGATGGGTTGCATGCCACTTCCCGAACTCGCTCAGAGCGGTGCACCCATCCGTGAATCCGACGCCGACGCGATCCTGCTGGCAGTCCCCTCCCTCGAGGGAGACGCATCGCCGGCACTCGACGAATGGCCCGGGCTTCGCGAGGCACTGACCGCCGTGGGGTTCACCGGGGGTCCCGGCGCCTTCACCCGCATGCACCTGCCCGAGATCACGTCGCTGCCCCTCGCCGTCGTCGGCACGGGAAAGACGCCGGATGCCGATGCCGTCCGCGGCGCCGTGGGCACCGGCATCCGCACCCTCACCGGGTTCGAGACCGTGGCCGTCGCCGTGGCCGGAGCACCTGACGGTGCCACCCTGCGTGCTGCGGCGGAGGGAGCGGGCCTCGGCGGTTACACCTTCGAGGGATACAAGTCGGGCGGGCCCAAGACGCGCGCCGCGAGGGTGATCCTGCACGCCGACCTCGCGTCCGAGGACGTCAGGGCGGCGCAGGCGGCCGCCGACGCCGTCGCGCTCGTCAAAGATCTCGTCGCGATTCCCGCGGAGTGGCTCGGCCCGGACGATTTCGCCCAGCGTGCCGTCGCGTCTGTCGCCGACCTCCCGGTCGAGGTGCAGGTGCTGGATGAGGCCGCGCTCGCCGAGGGCGGCTTCGGCGGCATCCTCGGAGTGGGAAGGGGGTCCGACCGTCCCCCGCGACTCGTGCGGCTCGACTACGCGCCGGCAGACGCCGTGCGTCACGTCGCCCTCGTCGGCAAGGGCATCACCTTCGACACCGGCGGCCTCTCGCTGAAGCCCGCGGCGTCCATGGTCGGCATGAAGTACGACATGTGCGGCGCGGCGACCGTCCTCGCCGTCCTCCGGGCGGCGGCTACTCTGCGGCTTCCCGTGCACGTGACCGCGTGGCTCTGCATCGCCGAGAACATGCCGTCCGGTCGCGCCACGCGGCCCGGCGACGTGCTGCGTATGCTCGACGGCACGACCGTCGAGGTGCTCAACACCGACGCCGAGGGCCGCCTCGTGCTGGGCGACGGGCTCGCCGCCGCGAGCCGCGAACACCCCGACGTCATCATCGACGTCGCCACCCTCACCGGGGCGATCACGGTCGCCCTCGGCACGCGACACGCCGGTGTGATGGGCGAGGGGGCAGCCGTCAGGGAGTACCTGGATGCCGCGGAACGGACCGGGGAGCTCGCCTGGCATCTCCCGCTGCCCGCACACATGGTCGATGACCTCGACTCCCCCATCGCGGATCTCGTCAACGCGAAAGTGGGCGATCCCGCGGGAGGCTCGCTGTTCGCGGGGCTCTTCCTGCGGCACTTCGTGGGGCGCACCTCCGATGCGGAAGACGCGCCCCGCATCCCGTGGGTGCACCTCGACATCGCCGGTGTCGGCATGAACAAGGGCGGCGGCTACGGCTTCACCGACAAGGGACCGACGGGCGCGACGGTGCGCTCGCTCATCGAGTTCATCGCGGGCTCGTCGGCCGCACAGGGATCCGCCGCACAGGGAGAGGAGTCGCGATGAGCGACCACACGTTCGACCTCGTCGTCCTCGGCGGCGGAAGCGGCGGCTACGCGGCCGCCATCAGGGCGTCCGAGCTCGGCAAGTCGGTTGCCCTGATCGAGAAGGACAAGGTCGGTGGCACCTGCCTGCACCGCGGCTGCATCCCCACGAAGGCGCTCCTGCACGCTGCGGAGATCGCCGAGAACGTGCGGGATGCCGCCGCCTACGGCGTCACCGCCCGCCTCGAGGGGATCGATCCCGAGGGTGTCCGCGCGTACCGGGATGGCATCGTCGCCAAGAAGTTCAAGGGACTCGAGGGCCTCCTCAAGGCGCGGGGCATCACGGTCGTCGCCGGCGAGGGGCGCCTCGAGGCGAATCGCACGGTCCGGGTCGGCGACGACCGCTATGCGGGCGAGAACGTCATTCTGGCGACAGGGTCGTACAGCCGCACCCTGCCGGGCCTCGAGATCGGCGGACGGGTCCTGACGAGCGAGGGCGCGCTCGCGCTCGCGCAGATCCCCGAGCACGTCATCATCCTCGGTGGGGGCGTCATCGGCGTCGAGTTCGCGAGCGTCTGGCGCTCCTTCGGGTCGCGCGTGACGATCATCGAGGCGCTGCCGCATCTCGTTCCCAACGAGGACATCGCGCTCAGCAAAGGTCTCGAGCGCGCGTTCCGCAAGCGGGGCATCGCCTACAGCCTCGGCGTGCGGTTCCAGGGCGTCACGCAGACGGATGACGGTGTCACGGTGACCCTCGAAGACGGCACCGCTCACGACGCCGACTACCTGCTCGTCGCGGTCGGTCGCGGCCCCCTTACCGCCGACCTCGGATACGAGGAGGCGGGCGTCGTGCTCGATCGCGGCTTCGTGAGGGTCGACGAGTCCCTCCGCACCGGCGCGGACGGCGTCTGGGCCGTCGGCGACATCGTGCCCGGCCTGCAGCTGGCGCACCGCGGTTTCCAGCAGGGCATCTTCGTGGCCGAGCAGATCGCCGGGCTGCACCCGGTGCCGGTGCCGGATGCGAACATCCCGAAGGTGACCTATTCGAGCCCCGAAGTGGCTTCGGTCGGGCTCACCGAATCGCAGGCCGTGGAGTCGCACGGCGCCGACTCGGTGGTGTCGTACGAGTACAACCTCGCCGGTAACGGCAAGAGCGAGATCATCGGCACGACCGGGCTCGTCAAGGTCGTGCGCCGCAAGGACGGGCCGGTTCTCGGCGTGCACCTGCTGGGCGACCGGGTCGGGGAGCTCATCACCGAGGGTCAGCTCGCGGTGGGATGGGAAGCGCACCCCGAAGACATCGCACCGCTCATCCACGCCCACCCCACGCAGAGCGAGGCGCTCGGGGAGGCCTTCCTCGCCCTCGCAGGCAAGCCGCTGCACGCGCTGTAGGCGACGGTGTCCCACCGTCATCACTAAGCTAGAGAAGGCATCGACATCTTGAAGGAGACACCGTCATGAGCACATCCGTGGTCCTCCCCGCGCTCGGCGAGAGCGTGACCGAGGGAACGGTCACCCGCTGGTTGAAGCAGGTGGGCGACACCGTGCAGGCGGACGAAGGCCTGCTCGAGATCTCGACCGACAAGGTCGACACCGAGATCCCCTCGCCGGTCAGCGGTGTGCTCGAAGAGATCCTCGTGCAGGAGGACGAGACCGTCGAGGTCGGCGGCATCCTGGCGAAGATCGGTGACGGGGGCGGCTCCGCCGACAGCTCGCAGGAGGCTGCTCCCGCGGAGTCGGCGCCCGAGACGGAGCCCGAGGCGCCGTCGACCGAGAAGCCGGTGGAGGCCGATGTGCCCGCCCAGGAGTCCGCACAGGAGGCGCCCTCCCCCGAGCCCGCTCCCGCGGCGAGCGGCGACAGCACGTCTATCGTGCTTCCGGAACTCGGCGAGAGTGTCACCGAGGGCACTGTGACGCGCTGGCTCAAGCAGGTCGGCGACAGCATCGAGGTCGACGAGGGCATCCTGGAGATCTCGACCGACAAGGTCGACACCGAGATCCCCTCCCCTGTGGCAGGGGTCCTGCAGGAGATCCTCGTGCAGGAGGACGAGACGGTCGCCGTCGGCGCCGTGCTCGCCAAGGTCGGCAAGGGTGCGCCCGCAGAG
>NZ_DATMIO010000212.1:0-4854 GCF_035554235.1 Microbacterium sp.
GTGACCGCGAGCTCGCGGATCATGCCGAGATCGAGAGCGTTGATCGCCTCGGGGCGGTCGAGTGTCACGCGGCCGAGGCCCCCGGATGTGCCCACGCGCACCCGCCGGGTCGGGGTCTGCGCCGCATCAGTCACGTCGCAACGTTACCGCTCGGTGCGCGATGTCAGCGGGCCGCACGGCGCGGGACGACGTGCGAGCGCGCCTTTTCCGCCAAGATGGGGGAACTGCCCACAATGAGGAGAGGCTTCTGCATGCCCGACGGACAGGTGCTGGAGTTCTCCGGCGTCACCAAGCGCTTCGGTCCGGTGATCGCGGTTTCGGAATTCTCCGCTCGCGTTGAGCCCGGGGTCGTGACCGGATTCCTCGGCCCGAACGGCGCCGGCAAGACGACCTCGCTGCGGGTCCTCCTCGGCCTGGTGCGAGCCACCGAGGGAACCGCGACGATCGGCGGCCTCCCCTACGCGAAGCTCGCCGACCCGCTGCGCACCGTGGGTGCCGCGCTCGAGGCGTCGAGCTTCCACCCCGGCCGCACGGCGGCGAACCACCTCAAGGTCTATGCGCAGGCCGCGGGCCTGCCGACGTCGCGCGTCGACGAGGCCATCGGCATCGTCGGCCTCTCCGATGTCGCGGGCCGCAAGGTCGGCGGGTTCTCGCTGGGAATGCGCCAGCGTCTCGGTCTCGCGTACACGCTGCTCGGCGATCCGGGTGTGCTCGTGCTCGACGAGCCCGCCAACGGCCTCGACCCCGAGGGCATCAAGTGGATGCGGGGCCTGCTGCGCCAGCTCGCCCGCGAGGGGCGGACCGTGCTCGTCTCATCGCACCTGCTCTCGGAAGTGCAGCAGACCGCCGACGCCCTTCTCGTGATCGCCCAGGGCAGGCTCGTGTTCCAGGGCAAGCTGGACGAGCTCTCGGATCCGTCCGAGCAGGCCGTCGTCGTGGACTCGCCGGATCGGGCCGCGCTCTCGAGCGCGCTGACCCGGTCGGGTGTCTCGTTCGAGGTGCTGCGCTCGGGCTTCACCGTGCGCGGGGCGACGCCCGCCGAGATCGGCGCGGTCGCGGCGGGAGCCGGCGTGGCACTCTCGTCGCTCCAGAAGCGCGGCCCCGCGCTGGAGGAGATCTTCCTCGACCTCGTCGACGGCGTTCGCGTGCACCCGAGCGCGGGGGGCGCTGCCCCCCTCGTCGCCGGTGCGGCCGTCGCCGGTGCGGCCGTCGCCGATGCCGTCGCCGATGACGCCCCGGTTCTCGAGGAGCGGCCGGAGGCGGATGCCGAGACCGGCGAGGTTCCGGATGCCGAAGCCGAAGAGGTCGCGGATGCCGAGACCGACGAAGCGGCGGATGCCGAGGCCGAAGACGTCGCGAATGCCGAAGACGTGATCGTCGACGCCCCGCCCGTCGCGGCCGCGTCGACCGCCGGCTTCGCCGTCGCGAGCACCGGCATCATCGACGTCATCCCCGCGGGAGTGCTCGCGGCGGATGCGCACGAGGACGCTGCCGCGGAGCCGGACGAGGACGCTGAGCCGGCGGTCGATGAGCCCGAGCCGGAAACAGAGCCAGAGCCCGAAGCCGAGATCCCGCCCACCCATGACTTCGAGGGCGAGCCCCCCGTCGTTGTGGAGCCCGCCCTCGTTGTGGAGCCCGTCGAGGAGCAGCCCGCGGAGCCGACGTGGACGGAGGCCCCCACCGAGAACCTCGTCGACGAGGACGCGCCGACGGATGACGGGGACCAGGCATCCGAAGAGATCGCCACCCACGAAGAAGACGAAGAGTCCGAGACACCCGAGGAGAAGAGCGCCCGATTGGCGTCCGATCTCGAAGCGGATCGCTTCTTCGCCGCGTTCGACGATTCGACCGGCGACGCCTCGACCGGCGACGATTCGACCAACGACTCCTCGATCAACGCCGAGCACGAGGCGAACGCATCCGAGGGCCATTCGGAGGATACGCACACCGAGCACGAGGGAGGTGAGCAGCGATGAGCCTCGCCCGCGCAAGCCGCTCCGAGTTCACGAAGCAGTTCACGACGTCGATCTGGTGGATCCTCGCCATCGCCCTGGTCGCCTATGTCGCTTTCACGGCGTCCGTGCTCGCCCTCGCGCTGTCGGCCTCGGCCACGGGCGCGCTGCCCGGCGCGGGCGAAGGACCGCAGGTGTCCGAAGAAGGGCTGCCCGCCCTCGTCTACAGCGCCGCGACATCCGTCGGGTACGTCTTCCCGCTGCTCATCGGCACGCTCATGGTGACCACGGAGTTCCGGCACAAGACCCTGACGCCGACCTTCCTCGCCACTCCCCGGCGCTTCACCGCCCTGTTCGCCAAGGTGGTCGTGGGCGTCCTGCTCGGGGCGCTCTACGCGGTGCTCGCCATCGCGAGCTCGGTCGGTCCCGGGGCCGCATTCCTCGCGGGATTCGGACTCGACGCCGAGATCACCTCGACCGAGACCTGGTCGCTCGTGGGGCGGATGGTCATCGCCTTCGTGCTATGGGTGCTCGTCGGCATCGGCGTGGGAACGCTCGTGCGCAACCAGGTCGTCGCGATCGTCATCGTGCTCGTCTTCACCCAGTTCCTCGAACCGGTCGGACGCCTGCTCGGCGCGTTCGTCGAGGGGCTCTCGGACTTCACCGCCTACCTGCCCGGTGCCGCGAGCGACGCGCTCGTCGGCGCGAGCGTCTTCACGGCCGGCGTCGGCAACGGCTCCGCTCCGACCACGCTCGAGTGGTGGGCCGGCGGGCTCACCCTGCTCGGCTACGCCGCGGTGTTCCTGGTGATCGGCTACTTCAGCAGCTGGCGCCGCGACGTCACCTGATCAGGTCGCGGGCAGCGGGGCGGGAGCCTTGCGCACCCGCGGCTTCTTCTTCGGGGCCGCGGCCGCGAGGTCGGCGACATTCGAGGCCTCGTCGGAGACATCCAGCCGCAGGGCCTTGACGAGCGCGAGCCCGTGGCGGGTCGTGAGGATGAGCCGCTCATACTGATCGTGCCCCTCGAGGTCGATCACGACGCTCGCGCGGCGCCGGCGCACGAGCGCGAAGTCGGTGCCGCCGGCCGACTTCCAGGAGCCCATCGCGACGACCCCTCGCACGTAGGTCCCGGGGCTCGGCACACCACGGAGCCAGGTCCACGCGTCATCCGTGAGCTGAACCTTGGTGATCGTGGAGCGCTCTACGATGACATTCCCCTTGTGGAATGACAGCGCGCGCTCGGTCACCGAGAGCACGACCTCGAGCCGCGTCTGATCGAGCAGCAGGGTCACCATGCCCTTAGTCTGCCAGCGAGCCGCGCGCCGAACCCTGAGATTTGCTCACAGAGCGGCAACGATCGGCGGGTCGAGCCGGCCCGACCGGCTCGGCGACGGTGCCAGACTGGATGCGTGACCCTGGTCGACCGCGCCCCCGGCGGAGTCGCGAGCTCTGCGCTCGCGCGCGCCGGAGCGGGCGCGCGACTGAGCGCCGACGATGCCGAAGCGCTGCTCCGCGCCGAGGGCGAAGACCTCGAGACGATGCTCGCGCTCGCGGGAGCGATGCGGGATGCCGGGCTCGAGGCATCCGGTCGCCCCCGCGTCATCACATACTCCCGCAAGGTGTTCATCCCCCTGACGACGCTCTGCCGCGACCGCTGCCACTACTGCGTCTTCGTCGACACCCCGGGCCAGCTGCTCGCCCTGCACAAGCCCATGTTCATGACGCCGGAACAAGTGCTCGCGGTCGCGCGACAGGGAGCGGCGCACGGGTGCAAAGAGGCGCTCTTCACGCTCGGCGACCGCCCCGAGGAACGGTGGCCGGAGGCGCGCGCGTGGCTCGACGAGCACGGCTACGCCTCCACGCTCGACTACGTGGGTGCGATGGCGCGCCTCGTCACGGCCGAGACCGGGCTGCTGGCACACCTCAACCCCGGCGTCATGTCGTACGACGAGCTGCGGGCACTGCGCCCGGCGGCGCCGTCGATGGGCATGATGCTCGAGACCACGTCGCGGCGGCTGTTCGAGGAGCCCGGCCAGGTGCACTTCGGCTCCCCCGACAAGGATCCCGCGCTGCGGCTCGCCGTGATCGACGACGCGGGACGAGCCCGCATCCCCTTCACCACCGGCATCCTGGTGGGCATCGGCGAGACGCTCCGCGACCGCGCCGAGTCGCTCGTGGCGCTTCGCGCCGCCCATGAGCGGCACGGGCACGTGCAGGAGGTGATCGTGCAGAACTTCCGCGCGAAGCCGCGGACCGCGATGCAGGGCGCCCCCGACGCGTCGCTGGCGGAGTACGTCGCCGCGGTCGCCGCGGCGCGGCTCGTGCTCGGGCCGCGCATGCGCATCCAGGTGCCGCCGAATCTGTCCGACCCGGCCGAGTTCGAGCTGCTGCTGCGGGCGGGCGCCGACGACTGGGGCGGGGTGTCGCCGCTGACGGCCGACCATGTCAACCCCGAGCGCCCGTGGCCGCACCTCGACGACCTCGCGTCGCGCACCGCCGCGCTGGGTTTCGCACTGCGCGAGCGCCTGACCGCGCACCCGGAGTACGTCGCGGCATCGGACGAGTGGCTCGACCCGGCGATGGCGCGGGCGACCCTGGCCCTCGCGGACCCTGCGACGGGACTGGCGCGGGTAGAGGGGGAGCCCGCCACCGGAACCCGGGCGGAGCCGCTCCCCGGCGCACGGGGGCGGGGTACCGGTGTGGCGGCGCTGGCCGAGGCCGCCGCCTCCGACCCGGGCGCCCTCGACGACTCCGCGTGGGGGACGCTCCTCCTCGCCACCGGCGCCGACCTGGACGCCCTCGCGGCCACCGCCGACGACGTGCGCCGCTACACGGTGGGCGAAGCGGTCAGCCTCGTGATCAACCGCAACGTCGCCTCGACCTCGTTCCGGGCCGCTCCGAC
>NZ_DATMIO010000213.1:0-13200 GCF_035554235.1 Microbacterium sp.
CACGGCGCCCAGCGCGACGCCGAGCAGCAGTCCGTCGATGCCCAAGAACCCCGTGACGAGGTCGGCGGTGAACCCGGCGGGACCTGTGACCCAGGCATCCACCCCGTCGGGGAGGCCCGCCTGCACCGTCGACCGGATCGAATCGACGGTCTCCCTGGCCTCACCGCTCTTGATCGGCACGAAGATCTGCGCGGCCTCGCCGTCTTCTGACACGATCGGCGGCGAGACGCCGTCGCTGACTCCCTCGAGGCGCGCCACGGCGTCGGCGACCGACTGCAGGTCGGTGAGCTCGTCGCCGTTCAGCTGCCCTTCTGCGGTCGCAACGATGACCGCGGGAATGCCATCGACACCGAGGAATTGCGGCAACAGGTCGGCCACCCGGGTGGCGTCCGCGCTCTCGGGAAGGAACGAGGACTGGTCGTTCGTCGACACCTCGTCGACCCTGCCGAAGTACGGCCCGCCGATCGCCCCGGCCACCAGCCAGACGAGGATCAGAAGCGCGGGCACGCCGATGCGAAGCCAGCGCGTCGTCGAGCGGGGGGTCGCTTCGCGAAGCGACCGACGCTTCGGATCGGCCATATAGCTAGCTTAGCTAGCAAAATCGTCGAGCGCACCCCGATCTAGGCTGAGACGCGTGATCATCACCGCCGTCATCGGTCTGAGCGGGGCCCTCATCTACGGCGGCGCGGACTTCCTGGGCGGGCTGGCGGCGAAGCGGCTGCGGTCGATCCTCGTCACGGCCATCGCCGCCGCGACCGGGCTGGTGCTGTTCCTGCTCGTGGCGCCGCTTTTCGGCGGCGCATGGACGGCGGGCGCCCTCGGGTGGGGCGCCCTGTCCGGGGTCTTCGGGGCGCTGGCCGTCGTGCTGCTCTACGCGTGTCTCGCGATCGGACCCATGAGCATCCTCTCCCCGCTCACGGCGGTCGTCTCGGCGATCGCCCCGCTGATCTGGGGCCTCCTCGTCGAAGGCGAGCAGCTCAGCGGTCTCGCGTACCTCGGTCTGGGCGTGGCCCTGGTCGCGGTCGTGCTCGTGGGCTTCGTGCCCGGCGAGGGCATCGTGCGACCCCGCACGCGCGGCATCGTGATGGCCATCGGGGCCGGCGTGGCGATCGGTGGATTCCTCATCGTGCTCGACCAGCCGGCATCCGACAGCGGCATCGTGCCCCTCATCGCCAGCCGCGCCGCCAGCCTGCTCCTTGTGTCGCTCGCGATCGCGGTGCTCGCCGTGCTCGCACGCCTTCATCCGGGCGTGGATGGACCCTTCGCATTCCCTACGCACGGCATCCCGGCCGGCGGCACGCCGACCGGCCATGTCGACGTCGCCGATGCCCGGCGCCCGGTCGTCAGCGGCGACGCCGTCGGCAGCGGCATCGCGCTCGCGGTGGTCTGCGGCGTGCTGGATGCCGTGGCCAACGCATTCCTGCTGTTCGGGCTGCGGCTCGGAGACCTGGCGGTGATGTCGGTGCTGACCGCGATGTACCCGGCCGGCACGATCCTGCTGGCGGCCGTGGTGCTGCGGGAGCGGATCGCGGCGGTGCAGTGGGTCGGGCTCGCCCTCGCGCTCGCCGCGGGCGGCCTGTTCGCGCTTGCCTGAGCGCTCCGGCGCCGCCTGAGCCGCGCGCTCAAGCCGCGCGCTCAGCCCTCTGCGAAGAGCAGGATCAGCTGCAGCGTGAAGGAGATCAGGCCGAGTGCCGCGAACCCCACGGCAAGCCAGCCGAGGGCGCGAACCAGCGTCGAACCGCGGTGCAGCCGCATCCGATCCCGCCGACCGACGCGGTAGTAGATGTCGGCCATATCCGCCCCGTGCAACGACGCGTACTCCGGCTCGCTCAGGGGCGCCTCGCCGATCTCTCCTTCATGATCGAGCCAGCGCACGAAGTGGCCCGCATCGTCGGGCTCGACGACCGCCCGGGCCGGAAGCCACGACCCGTCCGCGACCTTCAGCACCAGTGCGAGCGTGCCGAGCAGCAGCCCGGCGCCGAGGCCGGTCCAGGTGAAGATCTCGGCGATCGCGCCGATCACATGTGCGCTTGAGTTCACGGCCTCTTCCAATGGAGCCACCTAAGGGAATCGAACCCTTGACCTATTCATTACGAGTGAATCGCTCTGCCGACTGAGCTAAGGTGGCGCGCGTCGCTTGCGCATGCACAAGCATCGATATTACCTCGTCGCGAGCGGTGCCGCGAACCACGGCCCCCGCCCTGCTGCGTCTACTCGCAGCGGATGTCGCCGGCGGGCACCTCGCCATCGATGAGGTACCGCTCCACGGCGGTGTCGACGCACGCGTTGCCCTTGTTGTAGCCCGTGTGGCCTTCGCCCACGCGCGTGATCAGAACGCCGGACGCGAGCTGTCCGGCGAGGGCCACCGACCACTCGTATGGCGTCGCCGGGTCGTTGGTGGTGCCGACGACGAGGATCGGATCTGCGCCCTCGGCCGCGATCGGGCCGCGCACCCCCGTGGGCGGGAAGGGCCAGGAGTCGCAGCTGTCGGGGCCCAACCCGTAAGGCGCGATCGTCGGCGCCCGTTCGGCGATGAGGGCGTCGGCGGCGGCCTCGTCCTCGGCGGTCGTGTCGGCCGGATAGTCCATGCAGTTGTAGGCCCGGAACGCCTCGCTCGAGTTGTCGACGTAAATGCCACCCTCGCGGCCGTTGTAGAAGTCGGCCAGGAAGAAGGCCGTCTCAGGATCGCCCTGGAGGGCCCCCTCCAGGGCCGAGGTCAGGTACGGCCAGTTGTCTTGCGAGTAGAGCGCGGCGACGATCGCGGTCATCAGGGCGTCCGCGCCCAGCAGGCGGTCATCCGCCGCCGGAAGCGGCGACCGGTCCACGCTCGCCAGCAGCGCACCCACGTCGGCCATCGCCTCGTCGACGCTCCCACGGAACGGGCAGTCGCTGCCCGCCAGGCAATCGGCCATGTAGGCCCGGAGCGCCGATTCGAACCCGATCGCCTGGATCGTTCCGACATCCAGCCCCGAGATCGACGGATCGACTGCGCCGTCCAGCACCAGTCGCCCGACGCGGTCGGGAAACAGCTCGGCGTACGTGGCGCCGAGGAACGTGCCGTACGAGTAGCCCAGGTAGTTCAGCTTCGCATCGCCCAGCACGGCGCGGAGCAGATCCATGTCGCGGGCCGAGTTGTCGGTCGTGACGTACTCGAGGATGCCGGCGCTGTTCGCCTGGCAGGCCTCGGCGAAGTGCCGATGACGCTCCTCGAGCGCCGCATCCCACTCGGCACTGCCTCGGGTGCCGGGCGGGATGTCGTACAGATAGGCGTCCATCTCGGCGGCGTCGAAGCACGTCACCGCCGTCGAGTCGCCGACGCCGCGCGGGTCGAACCCGACGACGTCGTAGGCCTCCTGCAGCGGCGTGCCCACCGCGAACCCGATCGAGTCGCGGACGAGGGACACCCCGCTCGCGCCCGGGCCGCCGGGGTTGATCAGCAGTGAGCCGATCGCGGTGCCGTCGGTCGCGGGCTGACGGATGATGGCGAGTTCGATCTCGCCCGCTGCGGGCTCGGCCCAGTCGAGGGGTGCGATGACCGTGGCGCACTCGAACCCGTCGCACGCGCTCCACTCGAGGCTCTGCCCGTAGTAGGGCAGCAGGTCGGCGGATACGCCGGCGGTGTCGGGCGTCGCCGTCGCGATGGGGCCGGAGCGCTGCCCGGGGATCAAGGTGTAGATGCATCCCGAGAGGGCGATGGATGCCGCGACCAGTCCAGCGACGACGGCGAGGCCGCGGCGTGCGCGGCGGAGGGGGTGCTTCACGGGGTCCTTCCGCTCGTGACGGTCACGAGCCAGCTTTCGAGTGCGAGGGTGGGGGCGACGTTCTGCTCCAGGGCGAGGCGGGTGTCGGCGAGATGGTCGAGCACGACGAGGGTGCGCTCGGGAGTCCACGCGTCGGCGAGCGCCTGGAGCTCGGGACCCAGTTCGCGGTTGATGAGGGAGTCGTCGCGCCCGAACTGCAGCATCACCACGTCGCGGAACATCGACTGGAGGTCGGTGAGCACGCGATCGATGCCGTCGCGGAGGCTGCGCGTGGCGCGGCGCTTCTGCTCGTCGTCGAGGGCCGAGAGCTGTGAGCGGACGGCCGGGGGCACGGCGGCGCCCTCGGCCACGCCGAAGGTGCGCAGCAACGACGTGCGCTCGGCCTCGTCGCGCTCGGCGGTGAGGGCCTTCGCGTCCTCCGTCGCCGAGGCGACGATGCGGCCCGCCACATCGACGACGTCGCCCACACCCCGGGCGCGGAGCACGGCGCGCAGTGTGTCGTCGCGGCGCGCGCGGGACGCGGCATCCGTCGCCAGACGCTGTGCCATGCCGATGTGGCGCTGCGCGTGTCGCGCGGACTGCTCGGCGGTGACGGCATCCACCCCCGTGCGTGTGGCGATCAGCCGCGCGACGTCGTCGATGCTGGGTTCGCGCAGCCGCAGTCCGCGCACGCGCGAGCGGATCGTCGGCAGCAGGTCGGCTTCGCTCGGCGCGCACAGCACCCACACCGTCTGCTCGGGGGGTTCCTCGAGGGCCTTGAGCAGCACGTTCGACGTTCGCTCGGTCATGCGATCGGCATCTTCCACGACGATCACGCGGTGACGGCCGAGCGCCGGGGCGAAGTAGGAGCGCTCGACGAGCGCACGCGCATCTTTGATGGAGATGATGACGCCCTCGGTGCGCAGGGCCGTGAGGTCGGGATGCGTTCCCGCGATCACCTGCCGCATGGTCGGCTCATCGCCCTCGTCGCCGGCGATGAGGGCCGCCGCGAAGGCGTAGGCCAGCGTGGACCGTCCGGATCCGGGTGGTCCGGTGAGCAGCCAGGCGTGAGTCATGCTCTCGGGGTCGGCGACGGCGGCGCGCAGGGCGTTCACCGCATCGTCCTGCCCCCACACCGCACCCCACGGAAGGGCCGCCGACGAGGAACGCGTCTCGACCTCGACCCCCTGCATGCCGTTCAGCCTAACCTCGGCCACCGACGCGGGCTCTATCGAGCCAGTGCGCGCTCGACGCGCTGGCGCACGGCGGCCGCGAGTTCGTCGATCGGCCGCGTCGCGTCGAGCACGAGGAACCGCTCGGGCTCGGCTGCGGCAAGCGTCAGATACGCGTCCCGCACTCGGGCGTGGAACTCGTCGCGCTCCGCCTCCAGCCGGTCGAACGGCTTGTCGTCCGCATCGAGCCGGCTCCGCGCGACGGTCGGCTCGAGGTCGAGGAGCACCGTCACATCGGGCAGCGCTCCCCCGGCCGCCCAGAGCGACAGCTCGCGGATCTCGCCGGCATCCAGCACGCGTCCGGCGCCCTGGTAGGCGACGGACGAATCGAGGTACCGATCCTGGATGACGACGTCGCCGCGCTCCCGCGCAGGGCGCACGAGCGTCGCGATGTGCTGCGCCCGGTCGGCCGCGTAGAGCAGGGCCTCGGCGCGCGGGGCGATGTCGCCGCGGTGGTGCAGCACGATGTCGCGAATGAGCGAACCGACCTCCGTGCCGCCCGGCTCGCGCGTGCGCACGACGGTGCGACCGGATGCGGCCAGCCACTCCTCGAGCAGGCGGGCCTGGGTCGTCTTGCCCGAGCCGTCACCGCCCTCGAGCGTGACCCAGAGTCCGTGCGGCCCGGACTGCCCGGGCTCGACTCGTTCGGGCACCGTCACTTCTTCTTCGCCGGCGCCTTGCGGGCCGGAGCCTTGCGAGTCGTGCGCTTCGGTGCCGGTCCCTTTGCTCGCTTGTCGGCGAGCATCTCGACGGCGCGCTCGAACGTGATCTCCTCGACGGTCGTGCCGCGCGGGATCGTGACGTTCGTCTCGCTGTCGGTGACGTAGGCGCCGAAGCGTCCGTCGCGGATGCGGATGGGCTTTCCGCTCACCGGATCTGCCTCGAACTCCTTGAGGGCGCTCGAGGGCCGGCGCGCACCGTACTTCGGGAGCGCGTAGATCTCGAGTGCCTGCTCGAGCGTGACATCGAAGATCTGGCTCTCGCTGTCGAGGGAGCGCGAGTCCGTTCCCTTCTTCAGATATGGCCCGTAGCGCCCGTTCTGCGCGGTGATGACCTCCCCGGACTCCGGATCGGTGCCGACCTCCCTGGGGAGCTCCAGCAGCCGGAGCGCGGTCGGAAGATCGATCGTCTCGACCGACATGTCCTTGAACAGCGACGCCGTGCGGGGCTTGGGCGCGGCTTCCTTCTTCGCCCCCCGCTTCTTCGGGGCATCGGCTGGTTCCTCAGCCGGCACGAGGGCGCCCGTGATCGGGTCGACGACCTCGGGATCCACCGGGTCGACCTCGGTGACGTAGGGCCCGTACCGGCCGTCCTTGACGACCACCAGTTTCGCCGTGTCGGGGTTCTCGCCCAGCACGCGGTCACCCGCGACGGGCGCTTCGATGAGCTCTTGCGCCTTCGCGGCGGTGAGCTCGTCGGGGGCGAGGTCGTCGGGGATGTTGACGATGCGGGGCTTCGCCTCGGGCTGCTCCGGATCGATGACCTCCAGGTACGGGCCGTACTTGCCGAACCGCAGGGTCGCCGTCTCGGTGATCGGCGTCGAGTTCAGCGCCCGGGCATCGATCTCGCCGAGGTTGTCGACGATGTTGCGGAGCCCGACCTGGTCGTCGGAGCCGAAGTAGAACGAGCGCAGCCATTCCACGCGCTTCTGCTCACCGCGGGCGATCGCGTCGAGGTCGTCTTCGAGGGCGGCGGTGAAGTCGTAGTCGACCAGATCTGCGAAGTGCTGCTCGAGCAGCCGGACGACGCTGAACGCGAGCCAGCTGGGAACCAGCGCCTGGCCGCGCTTGACCACGTAGCCGCGGTCGATGATCGTGTCGATGATGCTCGCGAACGTCGACGGGCGCCCGATGCCCTTCTCCTCGAGCGCCTTGACGAGGCTCGCCTCCGTGTAGCGGGGTTTCGGGGTGGTCGCGTGGCCCTTCGGCTCGACGTTGCTGACGGTCAGCGCGTCTCCCACCGCGAGGGCGGGAAGGGACTGGTCGTCGGCCTTGTCGTCGTCGCCGCGTTTCTCGTCGCGGCCCTCCTCGTACGCCTGCAGGAAGCCCTTGAAGGTGTACACCGTGCCCGACGCGGTGAACTCGGCGAGCTGGTCGCCGGCCTTCACCTCGAGCGTGACGGTCGTCGTCTCGTAGGTCGCGTCCGACATCTGGCTCGCGACGGTACGCTTCCAGATCAGGTCGTACAGCCGCAGTTCGTCGCGGTCGAGTTCGGTGGAGACCGATGCGGGGGTGCGGAACTCCTCGCCCGAGGGGCGGATCGCCTCGTGCGCCTCCTGCGCGTTCTTGCTCTTGCTCTTGTACACGCGGGCGTTGAGCGGCACCGCGCCCTGACCGTACAGCGCGACCGCCTGCGAGCGAGCGGCCTCGATCGCCTGCGCGCTCAGCGCGACCGAGTCGGTGCGCATATAGGTGATGTAGCCCTTCTCGTAGAGGCGCTGCGCCGTCGACATCGTCTGCTTGGCGCTCATCGAGAGCTTGCGGCCGGCCTCCTGCTGCAGGGTCGACGTCGTGAAGGGCGCGTACGGTCGGCGGGTACCCGGCTTCGCCTCGATCTTCGCGACGGATGCCGCGCCCGCGCGCTCGATGGCAGCCGCGAGGTCGCGGGCCGCCGCCTCGTCGAGGACGACGACGGCTTTCTTGAGCTGACCGAGGTCGTCGAAATCCGTCCCCCGTGCGATCGGCGCGCCGTCGAGGCGCGCGAGCCGGGTCGTGAACGCGGAGTCCTGCTTGGCCGCGAGGGCTTCGACATCCCAGTACGACGCGGAGACGAACGCCATGCGATCGCGCTCGCGGTCGACGACCATGCGCGTCGCGGCGGACTGCACGCGTCCCGCGGAGAGCCCCGTCTGCACCTTGTACCAGAGCACGGGTGACACGTCCCAGCCGAACAGGCGATCGAGGATGCGGCGGGTCTCCTGCGCGTCGACGAGCGCGAGGTCGAGCTCGCGAGTGTGGTCGACGGCCTCGCGGATGGCGTCCTTGGTGATCTCGTGGAAGACCATGCGCTTGACCGGCACCTTGGGATCGAGCACCTGGAGAAGGTGCCACGCGATGGCCTCTCCCTCGCGGTCCTCATCCGTGGCCAGCAGGACTTCGTCGGCGCCCTTGAGCGCGCGCTTGAGCTCGGTGACGGTCTTGGTCTTGCGATCGCTCACGACGTAGTACGGATCGAAATCGTTCTCGATGTCGATGGAGTACTTGCCGTATGCCTGCTTGTGCTCCGCGGGGATGCTCTTCTTATCGGCGAGGTCGCGGATGTGCCCCACCGAGCTGAGGACCTCGTAGTCGTCGCCGAGGTAGCCCTGGATCGACCTCATCTTCGTCGGTGACTCGACGATGACGAGCTTCTTGCCTTGTGCCAAGGGGGCGTCCTTTCTTCGAAGCACACCATACACACCCCTTTCTGGGTGCGGTTCACAGCGAAGGCGGTGGCGCGGCCCGGGCGGACGCCCGCAGGACCAGGCCTGCGAAGCTCCCCTCGACCGAGACGGTGGCAACGAGACGGTCGACGTCGCACGCCGCGACCTGGGCGCCGACCGCTGCGGCGACTTCGTCGGCACGAGCGCATGGGTCGCCCGTCACCGCGCCCGATGCGGCGTCCGCGGCCGCCAGGGCGGCGGCGTCGGCCGCGCCCGCCAAGCGCTGACCCGCGACCGACGCTCCGCCGACGACCGCGAAGCCGACGGCGAACGACGCCAGGCACGCCACGACGCCGACGCTCGCCACCGTGCCCGCCATCAGAGCCCTCCATCGAGCGCGCAGCTCGTGGCGGTGAGCGGGGCGGGAATGAGTCCGCCCAGACTCGCCGCCGTCGATGCGGTGACGCAGACGAGGTCGCCCCTGCGCTGGATGGTCGTGGCGGCACCGGTGACCGCATCCGCGACGGCGGCGGCGGCCCGGGACTCGGGCTCGCCTCGGGCGACCAGTCGAGCGGCATCGGCCGCGGCATCCTGCAGCCTCACGTGCTGCGCACCGGCCATCAGCATGCCCACCCCGAGGGCGAGCACCACGATCACTGCAGGCATCGCGACGGCGAATTCCGCCGAGACGGAGCCCTCGTCGTCGCCTCGGATCATGCGACCGTGAGCGCGCGCCGGACGAGGTCTGTGAGGATGCCGCGCACCTCGTCGCTGCGCATGATGACGACCAGAAGGCCGGCGAAGGCGACAGCGGCCATCGTGGCGATGGCGTACTCGGCCGTGGCCGCCCCCGTATCGTCGCCGAACAGGGACGCGGCGCGTCGGCGCGTCAGCGGGGTCAGCGAGGTCAGCGGGGCCAGGGGGGTCATTTCAGTGGCCTTCGAATCGGACATGATGTGCTCCTTCTCTCTTGTGGGTGCGTGGGTGACAGGTGGCTGTTTGTCGCGGGTCAGAACGGCAGTGGCGTCGTCGTGAGGACGCTCAGCATCATCGGGGCGACGCCGAGGAGAAGGAATGCCGGGAGCGTGCAGACGCCCAGCGGAAGAAGGAGTCTGGAGGCCAGGCGCGACGCGCGCAGGCGACCGTCGGTGCGCGCGCGATGCCGCGCCGTCGCGGCCGACGCCCGCAGCAGCTCCACGGCAGGAACACCGGCGCTGCGCGACAGCGCGAGGATCGCGCCGGTGTCGCTCCCCGCGGAGTCGGGAGCCCCGGGAGCATCGGCGACGAGGCGACGCGCCCGTTCGACGGAAACCCCACCCGAGAGGGCGATGGCCACGAGCTCGGCGTGAAGTCCCGGAACCTCGTTCGGTGGCTGAGCCTTCCGCACGAGGGAACGCGTCCACCGCTGCGCGAGGAAGAGAAGACCGAGTCCGCCCGCGAGGCACCCCCACCCGAACGGGCTGCCGACGAGCGTCGCGAACGTGTCGAATCCCAGCGCCGTCCCCAGCGCCACGCCCGCGAGGGGGAGCCACAGCATGAGCCGGGCGCTTCCCGCCGGCTCCGCCAGCGCGATCCGGACATCATCCGCCGCCTCGTGCGCGTCGCGGAGCGCCTCGGCGAGTCCGCGGAGGCTGTCGGCGAGCGGGGCCCCGACGGACGTCGCGACGTCCCATGCGGCGGCGACCTCGCTCCAGGCGCCTCCCGCACCGACGATCGCGTCGGGCAGAGTCCGGCCCGCCCCGACCCGCCCCACGACGCCTTGCGCCGCCGAGTCGCCGGACTCGGCGAGGTGACGCCACGCGCCCGCCGGAGGAATGCCGGCCTGGAGCAGCACGGCGAGCCGCAGCACCGTATCGGCGACGGATGCCGCAGCCGGCGCCGCGGCATCCCGCCTGCGTCTCACGACCACGGGGTCACCTCCTCGATGCAGAGCCGGCCGCCGTCGATCGCGAGCCGGCCGACGCTCGCGAGCCGGCGGGCGCCCTCGGGCGAGCGCTCGAGGTGGAGGACGAATCCGATCGCGCTCACCACCTGCCGGGCGAGGGCGCGATCATCCAGCCCGGCGAGCGCTCCCAGCGCCTCGAGGCGGGCGGGAACGTCGCCGAGCCCGCTGGCGTGCAGTGTTCCCGCGCCACCGTCGTGACCCGTGTTCAGGGCGGCGAGCAGTTCGCGCACCTCTTCTCCGCGGCACTCCCCCACGACGAGCCGGTCGGGCCGCATGCGCAGGGCCTCGCGCACGAGCCGCGCCAGACCGATCGCGCCGGCACCCTCCAGGTTCGCCTGGCGGGCCTCGAGCGCCACGTGGTGGGGATGCGCGATGCGCAGTTCGGCGACATCCTCGATCGTGACGATGCGCTCCGAGACCGGCGCCTGGGCGAGCAGCGCGCCGAGCAACGTCGTCTTTCCGGTGCCGGCGGCGCCCGTGATCAGGAGATTCTCACGGGCGAGGACGGTCTCGATGAGCCACGACCGCACGCCCGGAGCGAACGTGCCCTGCCGTGCGAGTTCGTCGAGGTCGGGATGGGCGAGGCGTGGCACCCGCACAGACACGACGGTTCCCGTCGTCGACACCGGCGGAAGCACGGCATGGATGCGAACCCCGCCCTCGAGGCGGACATCGACGCAGGGCGAAGCCTCGTCGATGTGACGCCCGCCGAGCGCGATGAGTGTGGTGGCAAGCTCCCGGACCTCGCGCTCGGCCGCGCGCCACTCCTCATCGCGCACCGGCCCCGTGCCGCGGTCGACGAAGAGCCCGTCGGCGCCGTTCACGAACAGGTCGGTGACCGCGGGATCGGCGAGGTGAGCGGCGAGCGCGCCGAACTCCGATCCCACTGGACGGGACGCAATTGGCGCGGGGAAGGTTTCGGCGGCCTTTTCGAAGCGACCGAGGTCACCGATCGCGCGGGGCGCGGCGACGAAGCGTGCGGGCATACGGCGACGCTAGGAGGCCGGGGCTCCCCTTTCAGGGCGCCTGCGGCAATCCGGGGACGGCGATCTCACCGGTCATCCTGGGGAGGAGTCGGCGCGGTCAACGAGGGAGAGGGGCGGCATCCCATGGGGGGAATGGGATGCCGCCACCCGCAACACCCGCTCGGGGGGTTCGGGTGTTGCGATGCCAGAATCGATGTTCGGCCGGTGATGAGCATACTTAACTTCCCTGCCCCGTCCAAACGAAATCTGCGGCCCCGCACCGGTATATCGGTCGTGTCGTTCCCGAGGCGGCCACCGACTTTCGGTGGTAGCCACGGCGGCGCCCCGGGGATAGATTCTCGATGTCGCCGCCGCGCGCGGCATCCCACTCCCGCAGCAAAGGAGCGCGCATCGCATGAGCAGCCAGATCGATCACCTCCTCAACGAAACCCGGCGCTTCGCGCCGCCCGAGCGCTTCGCCGCGAACGCCGTCGCGAAGGCAGACCTGTACGCCGCCGCGGAAGAAGGCGGCGCGGAGTTCTGGGCCGACCAGTCGCGCTCGCTTCTGCACTGGCACACCCCCTTCACGCGAACGCTCGACTGGTCGAACCCCCCGTTCGCGAAGTGGTTCGACGACGGCGAGCTGAACGTCTCGTACAACTGCCTCGATCGGCACGTCGCGGCCGGCAACGGCGACCGCGTCGCGCTTCTGTGGGAGGGCGAACCGGGCGATTCCCGCGCCGTCACGTACGCCGAGCTGACCGATGAGGTGAAGCGCGTGGCGAATGTGCTGGCCGGCCTGGGCATCGGGGCCGGTGACCGTGTCGCCATCTACCTCCCGATGATCCCCGAGGCCGTCGCCGCGATGCTGGCCGTCGCCCGCGTCGGAGCCATCCATTCGGTCGTCTTCGGCGGCTTCTCGGCCGACAGCCTGCGTGCGCGCATCGACGACGCGGGCGCGAAGCTCGTCATCACGGCCGACGGCGGCTATCGCAAGGGCAAGGTCTCCCCCCTCAAGCCGGCGGTCGACATGGCACTGGCCGACCGCAACGGGTCGGGCGTGCAGGCAACCGTCGAGCACGTGCTCGTCGTGCGCCGCGGCGAGAACGCCGTGGAGTGGACCGAGGGCCGGGACATCTGGTGGCACGATGTCGTGCCCGCGGCATCCGCCGACCACGACGCCCAGCCGTTCCCCGCGGAGAACCCGCTCTTCATCCTCTATACGTCAGGCACCACGGGCAAGCCCAAGGGCATCCTGCACACGTCGGGCGGGTATCTCACCCAGGCGGCGTTCACCCACAAGAACGTGTTCGATCTCAAGCCCGAGACGGACGTGTTCTGGTGCACGGCGGACATCGGCTGGATCACCGGGCACTCGTACGTCGTCTACGGCCCTCTCGCGAACGGCGCGACGCAGGTGCTCTTCGAGGGCACGCCCGACACCCCGCATCCCGGCCGCTGGTGGGAGATCATCGAGAAGTACAAGGTCTCGATCTTCTACACCGCCCCCACGGCCGTCCGGTCGTTCATGAAGATCGGCCGCGCCGTCCCGAAAAAGTTCGATCTGTCATCGCTGCGCCTCCTCGGCTCCGTCGGCGAACCCATCAACCCCGAGGCGTGGATGTGGTACCGCAAGGTCATCGGCGGCAAGAACACGCCGATCGTCGACACGTGGTGGCAGACGGAGACGGGCGCGATCATGATCTCCGCGCTCCCGGGCGTGACCGAGACCAAGCCCGGCTCGGCGCAGGTTCCGCTGCCCGGCATCGCCATCGACGTCGTCGATGAATCGGGTGCCCCGGTGGGCGACGGCAATGGAGGCCTGCTCGTCGTCACGAAGCCGTGGCCGAGCATGCTGCGCGGCATCTGGGGCGACCCGGACCGCTTCGTCGAGACGTACTGGGAGAAGTTCCGCGACCAGGGCTACTACTTCGCCGGCGACGGCGCACGGCTCGAC
>NZ_DATMIO010000214.1:0-25259 GCF_035554235.1 Microbacterium sp.
AGGCTCGCACCGACCTTGTGACCCTGGGCGGCGAGGAAGGTGAAGAGCATGCCGCCGCCGATGAGGAGGCGATCGACGCGCGGGAGGAGGTGTGAGATGACGCCGAGCTTGTCGCTGACCTTCGAGCCGCCGAGCACGACCGCATACGGCCGCTCGGGGTTCTCGGTCAGGCGGTCGAGCACATCGAGTTCCGCCGCGATCAGCAGGCCGGCCGCCGAGGGCACCAGTTCGGCCAGGTCGTAGACGCTCGCCTGCTTGCGGTGCACGACGCCGAAACCGTCCGAGACGAGCACGTCGCCGAGCTCGGCGAGCTGCTCCGCGAAAGCCCGGCGCTCCGCGTCATCCTTCGCCGTCTCCCCCGCGTTGAAGCGCAGGTTCTCGATCACCGCGACGTCGCCGTCTTCGAGCGAGGCAACGGTGTCGCGGGCGGAATCGCCGACCGTGTCATGTGCGAATTCGACGGGTTTGCCGAGCAGCTCCGAAAGGCGCTGCGCGACGGGAGCGAGGCTGTACTTCGCGTCGGGGGCGCCGTCGGGACGGCCGAGGTGCGAGCACACGATGACGCGGGCGCCTTGGTCGATGAGGGCGTTGAGCGTAGGGAGCGACGCGCGCACGCGGCCATCGTCCGTGATCGCGCCGTCCTTCAGGGGGACGTTGAGATCACAGCGGACGATGACACGCCTGCCGGCGAGCGAACCCAGCGACTCGAGGGTGCGCAGAGCCATCGGGACGACCTAGAGACGCTCGGCGACGTACTCGGTCAGATCGACGAGGCGGTTGGAGTAGCCCCATTCGTTGTCGTACCACCCCGAGACCTTGACCAGGTTGCCGCTGACGTTGGTCAGCTCCGAGTCGAAGATCGACGAGTGCGGGTTGAGCTGGATGTCGCTCGATACGATCGGGTCTTCCGTGTACTCCAGGTAGCCGGCCAGGGGGCCCTCGGCCGCTGCGGCCTTGTAGGCGGCGTTGACCTGGTCGGCGGTCAGTCCCTCGGTGGGGGTGACGATCGTCAGGTCGACGATCGAGCCGGTGGGCACAGGCACCCGGTAGGACGAGCCGCTCAGCTTGCCGTTCAGTTCGGGCAGCACGTGCCCGATGGCCTTGGCTGCCCCCGTCGATGCGGGGACGATGTTGATCGCTGCACCACGGGCGCGGCGCAGATCACTGTGCGGGCCGTCCTGCAGGTTCTGGTCGGCCGTGTAGGCGTGCGCGGTCATCATGAAGCCACGCTCGATGCCGAAGGCGTCATTGAAGACCTTCGCGAGCGGCGCGAGGCAGTTCGTGGTGCAGGACGCGTTCGAGATGATGACGTGGTTCTCGGGCTCGTATGCATCCTCGTTGACACCCATGACGATCGTGACGTCGTCGCCGGTGGCCGGTGCCGAGATCAGGACCTTCTTCGCGCCGCCCGCAACATGCTTCTTGGCATCTTCCGCGTTGGTGAACCGGCCGGTCGACTCGATGACGATGTCGACGCCGAGCTCGCCCCAGGGCAGGTTCGCGGGGTCGCGCTCTTCGAAGACCTTGATCTTGCGGCCACCGACGGTGATGGAGTCCTCGTCGTACGAGACCTCTTCGCCGAGGGGGCCGCCGACCGAGTCGTACTTCAGCAGGTGGGCGAGCGTCTTGTTATCGGTGAGGTCGTTGACCGCGACGACTTCGAGGTCTGCGCCCTGCGCGAGCGCCGCGCGGAGGTAGTTGCGCCCGATGCGGCCGAAGCCGTTGATGCCGATCTTGACAGACACGGATGTCTCCTGTTTTCTCGTGCGCGGAAGCGCGGTTGCTGCAGATTCAGACGGATGGAACAACGGCGTCCCGGGCGGAGGTCCGCCCGGGACGCCCACACTCGCTAAGACAGTACCAGCAGGCCCGCGCTCTTCTCACGGGCGGTGGTGAAGCGCGTCTGCACGTTCTCCCAATTGGCGATGTTCCAGAAAGCCTTGACGTAGTCGGCGCGGACGTTCTTGTAGTCGAGGTAGTACGCGTGCTCCCAGACATCGAGCAGGAGGAGCGGGACGGTGCCCGCCGCGAACTGCGACTGCTGGTCGAAGAACTGCTGGATGATCAGGTTCTCGCCGATGGAGTCCCAGAACAGTCCGGCCCACCCGGAGCCCTGCACGCCCAGCGCGGCAGCCGTGAAGTGCGCGGAGAAGGCGTCGAACGAGCCGAAGTGATCGTCGATGGCCGACGCGAGCTCGCCGGTCGGCTTGTCGCCGCCGTTCGGAGAGAGGTTGGTCCAGAAGATCGAGTGGTTGGTGTGGCCGCCGAGGTTGAAGGCGAGGTCCTTCTCGAGCTTGTTGACGTAGGCGAAGTCACCCTTGCTGCGCGCTTCGGCCAGCTGCTCGAGCGCCGTGTTGGCGCCGGTCACGTAGGCCTGGTGGTGCTTGCTGTGGTGCAGTTCCATGATCGTGCCGCTGATGCTCGGCTCGAGCGCTGCGTAGTCGTACGGGAGTTCCGGGAGCGTGTACTTGGCCATTGTCGCTTCTTCCTATCCGCGCCGAAGCCGGCGCTTGTCGGGGGGCTCCGCACCACGCGGCACGCGGCCGGAGCGGACCCTCTCATCCTAGCGAGCGGCAACGTCGCGGGCAGGGGTTTGCTTCCCGGGATGACGGGATCGGCGCGTGGGTTGTCACGCCTCTTCGAAGCCGGCCGGGACGGCCGCATCCGTTCCGGGTATGCCCTCTTGCTCGGCGCGCTTGTCGGCCATCGCGAGGAGGCGACGGATCCGGCCGGCGACGGCATCCTTCGTGAGCGGCGGGTCGGCGTGGTGGCCGAGCTCGTCGAGGCTCGAATCCCGGTGTGCGAGGCGCAGCGCGCCGGCCTCCGCAAGGTGATCGGGCACTTCGTCGCCCAGGATCTCGAGGGCCCGCTCGACCCGCGCGCACGCGGCGACAGCGGCCTGGGCCGAGCGCCGCAGGTTGGCGTCGTCGAAGTTCACGAGGCGGTTGACGCCGGCGCGCACCTCGCGGCGCTGGCGCAGCTGGTCCCATTCGGTGGCCGTGCGCTCCGCGCCCATGGCCGAGAGCATCGCCCGGATCGCCTCGCCGTCGCGGATGACGACGCGCGGTACGCCGCGCACCTCACGAGCCTTCGCGGAGACGCCGATGCGGTGGGCGGCGCCCACGAGGGCCATCGCCGCCTCCGGGGCCGGGCACGTCACCTCGAGCGCGGCCGAACGGCCGGGCTCGCTGAGGGAGCCGCCGGCCAGGAACGCACCCCGCCAGATCGCGGCCAGGTCGGCGCGTGAGCCGGTCGTGAGCTTGTTCGGCAACCCGCGCACGGGGCGGCGGCGGGCATCGAGGAGTCCCGTCTGACGGGCGAGCGTCTCGCCCCCGTCGATGACCCGCACGGCGAAGTGGCTGCCGTTGCGCGCTCCGGAGCCCTGCACATGGGCGATCTCGGGCCGGACTCCGTAGATCTCGACAAGGTCGCGCGCGACGCGTCGAGCGAGCGCCTCGGTATCGACCTCGGCCTCGACGGCGACACGGCCGGCGATCGAGTGCAGCCCACCCGAGAATCGCAGGATGGCGGTCACCTCGGCCACGCGCACCGTCGCCCTGGCATCGCGCACGGCGATCAGTTCGCCCTTCACGTCGGCGGTCAGTGCCACGGGACTCCTCACATCAGGAAAGACTGGGTCACATCAAAAAAGACAGGGTCACACGAAGGAAGACTGGGTCATCGAGGGACCGGTTCGCGCGACTGGAGCGACGCAAACGCCCAGCCTACCCCCGGCGGCGGCTTCTATTCACGCCCGAGATCGCGATGTTTGACGCGCACGGCCACGCCGGGGAGCGCGCGCAGACGCTGCGCCAGCTCGATCGCCGTCGCGACGGAGCGGTGCTTTCCCCCGGTGCACCCGACCGCGACCGTCGAATGCCGCTTGTTCTCCCGCTGATAGCCCGAGATCACGGGATCGAGCGCGGCGGCGTACGCGTCGATGAACTCCGCGGCGCCCTCCTGCTCGAGCACGAAGTCGCGCACGGCCTCGTCCTCACCCGTGAGTGCGCGAAGTTCTTCGTTCCAGAACGGGTTCGGGAGGAAGCGCATGTCGGCGACCATGTCGGCATCGGGCGGCAGCCCGTACTTGAATCCGAAGCTCATGACGGTGAGGGTGTGGCGCGCAGAGCCCTCGGCCGAGAAGAGCTCTGCGACCTGGGTGGCGAGCTGATGGATGTTGTGGTGCGACGTGTCGATGATGACGTCGGCGCTCTCACGTACTGCCGAGAGTCTGTCGCGCTCGAGCCTGATCCCGTCGAGGATCGTTCCGTCGCCCTGTAGAGGGTGCGGGCGGCGCACCGCCTCGAAGCGCCGCACGAGCACCTCGTCGGAGGCGTCGAGGAAGACGAGCCGCACCCGGCTGCCGTCGCGGAGGCTCCGCATGACCTCGGGCAGCTCGGCGAAGAGATCCCGGCCGCGGACATCGACCACCGCCGCCACCCGCGGCAGTGCGCCGCCGACACGGTCGGCGAGATCCAGAAGAGGCCGCAGCATCTGCGGCGGAAGGTTGTCGACGACGTACCAGTCGAGGTCCTCGAGCGCGTTGGCGGCCGTCGACCGGCCGGCACCCGACATCCCGGTGACGATCAGCACCTCACCGATGCCGTCCTGTGCCGCGTCCGCCATAGCCCCCCTGTCGCCGCTTCCAGCCTAGCGAGTCGCCCCGGCCGTCCGAGACGGGATTGCGCCCTCGACCACACCCGGGTCGTCGTCAGCGCGCCGCGAGGTGGGAGTGGATCGAGGCCGCGAGCTTGGGGCCGACACCGGGGAGCCGCGAGATCTCATCCGGCGACGCCGCCTTCAGTGCCGTGACCGATCCGAAGTGCCGGAGGAGGGCCTTGATGCGGGCCTCGCCGAGGCCCGGCACCTCCGTCAGGACGCTGGTGATGTCGCGCTTGCGCCGGCGTCGCTGATGCGAGATCGCGAAGCGGTGAGCCTCGTCGCGCAGCCGCTGCAGGAGATAGAGGGCCTCGCTCGTGCGGGGAAGGATGACGGGATACTCGTCCCCCGGCAGCCACACCTCCTCGAGCCGTTTCGCGATACCGCAGAGTGCGATCTCCTCGTGGCCGGCATCCGCGAGGGCGCGCGCTGCCGCCTCCACCTGCGGGCGCCCGCCGTCGACGACGAGCAGCTGCGGCGGGTAGGCGAAGCGCGGGCGCTTGCGCGTGGTGGCGACGGTGTCGTCGCTCGTGACGTCGGGGACGGGCTCGTCGCTCTCGTCCGGCCGGTCGAGGTAGGCGAGACGACGCGTCAGGACCTGGTGCATCGAGTCGGTGTCGTCGGTGGTCTCGGAGATCGAGAACGAGCGGTACTGATCTTTGCGGGGAAGTCCGTCTTCGAACACGACCATCGACGCGACGACGTTCGTGCCGCCCAGGTGCGAGACGTCGAAGCACTCGATGCGCAGCGGAGCCTCGGTGAGGCCGAGCGCCTCCTGGAGATCGGTGAGCGCCTGCGTGCGGGCGACATAGTCGCTCGTGCGCCGGGTCTTGTGCAGCATGAGGGCTTGCTGCGCGTTGAGCGTCGCGGTGCGCATCAGCTCCGCCTTCTGCCCGCGCTGGGCCACCTGAATCGTGACCGGCCGCTCGCGGCGCAGCCGCAGCCACTGCTCGAGCTCCGCGGCGTCGTCGGGCATCGCGGGCACGAGCACCCGGCGCGGGATGTCGGACGCGGGAGCATCGCCGTAGGCACGCTGCAGCACCTGATCGACGAGGTCGCCGCCCGCGATGTCCAGCTCTTTGTCGATCGTCGTCGCGCGCACACCGCGCACGCGACCGCCGCGGATCACGAAGTGCTGCACGGCGGCGGACAGCTCGTCTTCGGCGATGCCGAACAGATCGGCGTCGACGTCTTCACCCAGCACCAGGGCGCTCCGCGAAAGCACCGCATCGATCGCGGACAGCTTGTCGCGAAAGCCGGCCGCGGACTCGTAGTCCATCGCGGCGGAGGCCGCCCGCATCCTTGCCGTCAGCTCCTTCTTGAATCGCTCGTCGCCACCCGACATGAATGCAACGAAATCGTCGACGATCGCCCGATGCTCCTCGATCGTGACCCGACCCGAACACGGACCGCCGCATCGCCCGATCTGGCCGGGGAAGCACGGCCGGCCCGTCTGCATGGCCTTCTTGTAGCTGGAGTCGCTGCAGGTGCGGATCGGGAAGACCTTGATCATCAGGTCGATCGTGTCGTGCACCGCCCAGACCTTCGGGTACGGCCCGAAGTACTTCGCGCCCGGGATGCGGCGGTTGCGGGTGACGGTGACCCGCGGCGCCTCGTCGCCGAGCGTGACGGCCATGAACGGGTACGACTTGTCGTCCTTGTAGCGCACGTTGAACGGCGGATCGAACTCCTTGATCCACATGTACTCGAGCTGGAGCGAGTCGACGTCGCTCGCTACGACGGTCCATTCGACGGATGCCGCGCTCGTGACCATGCGGCGGGTGCGCTCGTGCAGCGTCTGCAGCGGCGCGAAGTAGTTCGACAGGCGGGCGCGGAGATTCTTGGCCTTGCCGACGTAGAGCACGCGGCCGGCGGCGTCGCGGAAGCGGTAGACGCCGGGGTTCGTCGGAATCTCGCCCGGCTTGGGTCGGTACGACAGCGGAGACGGGCGGGCTATCGGCGCCACGCTCAGCCGGCCTTGCGCGACAACGGTCCCTGGGCCTCTCGAAGGGCGAGCACGTCCGCGAGGAACTCGCCGGTGAAGCTCCCCTCGGTGGTCGCGACCTTCTCGGGGGTGCCCACCGCGACGATCCGTCCCCCGCCGGAACCGCCCTCGGGGCCGAGGTCGATGATCCAATCGGACGACTTGATCACGTCGAGGTTGTGCTCGATGACGATGACCGTGTTGCCCTTGTCGACGAGTCCGTTGAGCACCTCGAGGAGCTTGCTGACGTCCTCGAAGTGCAGTCCCGTCGTCGGCTCGTCGAGCACATAGATGCTGCGCCCGTTGCTCCGGCGCTGCAATTCGGTCGCGAGCTTGACACGCTGCGCCTCGCCGCCCGAGAGCGTCGTCGCGGACTGCCCGAGCCGCACATAGCCGAGGCCCACGTCGACGAGTGTCCTCAGGTAGCGGTGGATCGCCTGGATCGGCTCGAAGAAATCGGCCGCCTCGGCGATCGGCATCTCGAGCACTTCGGCGATGTTCTTGCCCTTGTAGTGCACCGCCAGCGTGTCTCGGTTGTAGCGCTTGCCGTGACAGATCTCGCAGTCCACGTAGACGTCCGGCAAGAAGTTCATCTCGATCTTGATCGTGCCGTCGCCCGAGCATGCCTCGCACCGGCCGCCCTTGACATTGAAGCTGAAGCGACCCGGCTGGTAGCCGCGCACCTTCGCCTCGGGCGTCTCGCTGAAAAGTGTGCGGATGCGGTCGAACACGCCCGTGTACGTGGCCGGGTTCGACCGCGGCGTGCGTCCGATGGGCGCCTGGTCGACGTGCACGACCTTGTCGAGGTTGTCGAGCCCGGTCACCCGCGTGTGCTTGCCGGGCACCCGACGGGCGCCGTTGAGTCGCGTCGCCAGGACTTCGTAGAGGATGCCGTTGACGAGCGTCGACTTGCCGGAGCCGCTGACGCCGGTCACGGCCGTCAGAACGCCGAGCGGGAACTCCGCGGTGACGTTCTGCAGGTTGTTCTCGCGCGCGCCGACCACCGAGATCATGCGCGATCGGTCGATGCGCCGGCGCTTCTTCGGCGTCTCGATCTCGCGCCGACCCGAGAGGTAGTCGCCGGTCAGCGACGCGGGTTCGGCGATGAGCGCCTCGTAGGGGCCGGAGTGGACCACCGCGCCGCCGTTGACGCCCGCACCGGGGCCGATGTCGACGACCCAGTCGGCCGCGTGGATGGTCTCTTCGTCGTGCTCGACGACGATCAGCGTGTTGCCGAGGTCGCGCAGCGTGACGAGGGTCTGAATCAGACGCCGGTTGTCGCGCTGGTGCAGCCCGATCGAAGGCTCATCGAGCACGTAGAGCACGCCCGTCAGGCCCGATCCGATCTGCGTCGCGAGGCGGATGCGCTGCGCCTCGCCGCCGGACAGCGTGGCGGCCGCACGACTCAAGCTCAAGTAGTTGAGCCCGACCTGGATGAGGAAGTCGAGGCGCACGCGGATCTCGCGGAGCACCTGCGCCGCGATCGTCGCCTCGCGATCGGTGAGCTCTAGCCGCGCGAAGTAGTCGCGCGCCCCGCCGAGGCTCAATCGCGACGCCTCGGCGATCGAATGCCCGTGCACCATAACGGCGAGCACTTCGGGCTTGAGCCGGTCGCCGTCGCACACCGGACACGGCACTTCGCGCAGGTAGTCCGACCACCGGACGCGCTGCGTGTCGGTCTCGGCCTGCATGTACTGCCGCTCGATGTAAGGCACGACGCCCTCGAAGCCCGAGGCGTACCGCATCTCGCGCCCGTACCGGTTTTTCCAGCGCACGGTGACCTTGTAGTCCTCGCCGCGCAGGACCGCCTCCTGAACCTCCTCGGGAAGGTTCTTCCACGGGGTGTCGAGCGAGAAGTCCAGGTCGCGCGCGAGCCCCTCGAGCAGTCGCTCGTAGTACTGGAACAGCCCCTTGCCCTGGGTCGTCCACGGGATCAGCACGCCCTCGCGGATGGACAGGGAGTCATCGGCGAGCATGAGGTCGACATCCACCGACATGCGCGTGCCGAGGCCGGAGCACGCCGGGCACGCACCGAACGGGGCGTTGAACGAGAACGTGCGCGGCTCGATCTCGGTGAGCTGCAGGGGGTGACCGTTGGGACAGGCCAGCTTCTCGGAGAAGTTCTGCCACGCGGCATCCCCCTCTTCGTCGACGAAGTTGACCTGCACGACCCCGCCCGCCAGAGCGAGGGCCGTCTCCACGGAGTCGGTCACGCGGCTGAGGATGTCATCGCTCGCCACGAGCCGGTCGACGACCACGGCGATGTCGTGCTTGTAACTCTTCTTGAGGGTGGGCGGCTCGGCGAGCTGGATCAGGTCGCCGTCGACGATCGCGCGGGAGTAGCCCTTGGCACCGAGTTCGCGGAAGAGGTCGACGAACTCGCCCTTCTTCTGGCTGACGATGGGGGCGACGATCTGGTACCGGGTGCGCTCGGGGAGCTCCATGAGCTGGTCGGCGATCTGCTGCACCGTCTGGCGCTGGATGACCTCGCCGCACTCCGGACAATGCGGAACGCCGATGCGCGCCCACAAGAGTCGCATGTAGTCGTAGATCTCGGTGATCGTGCCGACCGTCGAACGCGGGTTGCGGTTGGTCGACTTCTGGTCGATCGACACGGCCGGGCTCAGGCCCTCGATGAAATCGACGTCGGGGCGATCGACCTGTCCGAGGAACTGGCGGGCGTACGCACTCAGCGATTCGACGTAGCGGCGCTGGCCCTCGGCGAAGATCGTGTCGAACGCCAGGCTCGACTTTCCCGACCCGCTCAGGCCCGTGAAGACGACGAGGGAGTCACGCGGGATGTCGAGGTCGACGTTCTTGAGGTTGTGAACGCGGGCACCGCGAACACTGAGTTTTCCGGAGCTGGCGACGGGGACGATGGGCACCCATCAAGTGTAGGCGGGGCCTCCGACACTGAGGTCGGAGGCCCCGCGCAAGGGGTGGTCGTGCGACTGGGTCACCAGACGATGACGGGCACCCATCCGCTCGTCGAGGCCTGGGCGAGATCGGATCCGCCGTAGCCGGCCGACAGCTTGTGTACGCCCTTGCCGAGGGTCGGGAGCGTGACCTTGACCTTGCCCTTGTGCTTCTCGGTGAGCGTCGCCGTGGCGATGGGCGTCTCCCCATCGAGGATCGTGACCTCGCCGGTCGGCACGACGCCGCCTTCGGCGAGCACGATGACCGTGTACTGGATCGTGGCCTTGGACTTGGCGAACACCTTGTTCGGGAGCCCGATGGTGACCGTGTCGGCCTTCTCGAACACCGTGATCGGGACCTCGAACGACGTGCCCGTGGTGGGCACCGTCACGCTCAGCGGCACGACCCCTGAGACCCCTGCGGGAACGGTGACGTTCAGCGTGGCCTGGCCGCCGAGGTCGGTCGTCGCGACCGGCGTGCGATCGATCGGGGCGGAACCGACCGGGATGCCGCCGATGGCGAGGTTCACCGTGCCGCCCACGACCTCGCTCGTGCTGAACTCCAGCGACGAGAGGGCGACATCGATCGGCGTGCCGACCTCGTAGCCGCGCTCGTCCTGCGGCGCCGTGAGACTCACGCCGATGGAGCGCTGCGCCTGATCGGGCGTCGCCGTCTCGATGAACGCCATGTAGTCGACCATCGACTCGAGGTCGACCTTGCCCGTGTCGCGCTTGCCGGTACCCGCCGCGAACGCCGGGAAGTTGTCACCGCCGGCTGCCAAGAACGAATTGACCACGACGCGGTACGTCGCCGCCGGGTCGAGGTCCGCCCCGTCGAGCGTGATGCGCGTGATGCGCTGACCGCTGGGAGCGGCCGGATCGAAGGTGTAGTTCAGGCTCTTCGAGACACCGAGCTTGAGGAACGGCCGCTGTGCGCCCGCGGGCTGCCACTGCTGCTCCAGCGCATCCTTCACCTGCGCGCCGGTGAGCGTCAGAGTGACGAGCGTGTTCGCGAACGGCTGGACCGCGGCCGCCTCCTTGTACGTGAGCACACCGTCGGGCGCCTGCACCATGTCGGCCCGGAGCCCACCGGGGTTCATGAACGCGATCTGCGTGGCGGCATCCGCCCGTTGCGCCGACCACAGCTGGGCATCCGCGACGAAGTTGCCGAGCGTGGATTCCGCTCCGCGGTTCTCCGTGGTGGGATTGAGCTTCGCCCGGTTGATGTCGGCGGTGATGGTGCCGAGGGGCACCGCGCCAAGAGGCCCGGCGGCGTCGACCGCAGCCTGCACGATCGCCGCCACCTCGGGGTCACCCGGCGCGTAGTTCGGGAACGGGGCGGGCGTCGTGGCCGGCGGCACGGGGGTGGTCCACATGTCGTGGATCGTGTTGACCATCGACAGGATCTCTTTGGTGTCGGGGTCGACCTGGATCTTCATGTCGCTGAACTTCTCGCCGTACTGGCCCGACGAGATGACGGGTCGGCCGTCGATCACGTGGTTGTAGGCGAGGTGGGTGTGGCCCGAGACGATGGCATCGACATCGTCGTCGACTCCGTTGACGATCGCCCCGAAGGGGCTGGCGGGGTCGGTCGCCGATGCGATGTTCGTCGTCGCGGCGCCCTCGTGCACGAGCAGCACGACGACGTCGGCCTCGCCGTTGCCGGCGTCGCCGTCGCGCAGGTTGTCGGCGGCCCGATTCACCTCGGTGACGATGTCGCGCACCTCGAGCGTGGCGATGCCCGCGGGGTTGACGAGCGAGGGCAGCTCCTCCGTCACCGCTCCGACGAACCCGATCGTGACGCCGTCGAAGGTCTTCGTATAGGTCTCCGTAAGCGCGGGTGCGCCGTTCTCGTAGACGTTGGCGGCGATGTACTCCCAGTTCGCCCGGTCCTGCACGCGAACGCGGAGGTCGTCCCACCCGCGGTCGAACTCGTGGTTGCCCGCGGCGCTGACGTCCAAGCCCGCGGCGTTCAGCCCGTCGATCGTGGGGTTGTCGTCCTGGATGAAGGACTCGAAGGTCGATGCGCCGATCATGTCGCCCGCCGCGGCGAAGACGGTGTTCGGGTTCGTCGCCCGGATCCCGTCGACCGCCTGCGCGAGGGCAGCGAGTCCTCCGGCGGGACCGGAGGGCGACTGCTGGGTGATCCGACCGTGGAAGTCATTGACGGTCACGAGGTCGATCAGCACGGGATCGGCCGCCTGGGCGGCCGGTGCAACCGCCGCGCCGACGCCGAGGGCGGCGACGGTGGCGACGGCGCCGACGGCAAGCCGGCGACGGACGGATGTCGGGCGGACGGGGTAGGACCTTGGTCGCATGGCGGTTCCTCTGTTGGCAAGTCGGACGGGTGCCCGCGCGGCGGAACCGCACGGGATGCACCGCTCACGAGCCTACGAATGCGACCCCACGCCGCCTAGGAGCATGAGGAAGTGTTCACCGTTTCGCAACGCGTGATGCGCGCAACGGCCAGCGCTTCACTCCGCGCCGCGGCGGCCGGCGAACGGAGCAAGTGCGTCGCGAAGCCCGGCCAGCCGCGCGGCATCCATTCCGACGCGTTCCATCACCTGCGCGGGCACGTCGAGGGCTCGGCTCCGGAGGGCCACACCCTCCTCGGTGAGGGTGATGGCGAGCGTGCGCTCATCACCCAGCCGCCTCGTGCGGGCGACCAGGCTCTGTGCCTCGAGGCGCTTGACGAGCGGCGACACGGTCGCCGAGTCGAGGGCGAGCTCGTCGGCGAGTTCGCCGAGCGAGCGCGGGGAACTCTCCCACAGCGCGAGCATGACGAGGTACTGCGGGTGGGTCAGGCCCAATGGTTCGAGGATCGGTCGGTAGATCGCCACCACGTTGCGAGCGGCCGTCACCAGCGCGAAGCACACCTGGCTGTCCAGCTTCAGGATGTCGGTCTCGGTCATGCGGTCAATTCTAGCGTGCACGAATAGTTGGTACACTAAGTGTCATGGGTCACGACATGTTCCCCCGCGAACGCATTCGCGCCGCCGGGGGGTTCTACGCCTGGTTCAACGCATGGCTGATCCGCAGGGCCGGGCCCGCGGCGGTCGGACCGTACGACGCCTCTCCCCCGCGGCCGGAGCCTGTCTGCCCGCTCTGCGGCGCCGAGATGACACGACACGAATTCGACCGTTCGGGCCCGAAGGCCCTGATGTACTGCCCCTGATGCCCTGCGCGGCCCTCCTGCTGCACCGCCCGGCCCCACTGCGCCGCCCACGATTCAGGGGGCGGCCGCGCGGGCCTGCTACGCGTGACCGGCCTTCTCCATCTGACGCAGATCCCGCTTGAGATCTTGCACTTCGTCGCGCAGCCGCGCGGCGAGCTCGAACTTCAGCTCCCCCGCGGCCGCGAGCATCTGGTTGCTGAGGTCCGCGATCGTGGCCTCGAGCTGGTCGGCGCCCTCGGCCGCGATGCCGGTGCGGCGCAGCCCCGGGGTCGGTGACTTGCCCTTCCCGGACTTCAGCTTCGCGGAGGTCCGCTTGGAGAGCATCTCTGCCGTGTCCGCGCCCTCGCGTGCCAGCACCTCGGTGATGTCCGCGATGCGCTTGCGGAGCGGGGTCGGGTCGATGCCGTGCTCGAGGTTGTAGGCGACCTGTTTGTCACGGCGCCGGTCGGTCTCCTCGATCGCGGCCTTCATCGAGTCGGTGATCTTGTCGGCGTACATGTGCACCTCGCCGGAGACGTTTCGGGCAGCGCGGCCGATCGTCTGGATGAGCGATGTGCCGCTGCGGAGGAACCCCTCCTTGTCGGCGTCGAGGATCGACACCAGTGAGACCTCGGGCAGATCGAGACCCTCGCGGAGCAGGTTGATCCCGACGAGCACGTCGTACACGCCGGCACGCAGCTCCGTCAGGAGCTCCACGCGACGGAGGGTGTCGACATCCGAATGCAGATATCGCACGCGCACCCCGTGCTCGCCGAGGAAGTCGGTGAGCTCCTCGGCCATCTTCTTCGTCAGCGTCGTGACGAGCACGCGCTCATCGCGCGCGGCGCGCTTGCGGATCTCCTCGAGGAGGTCATCGATCTGCCCCTTCGACGGTTTCACGACGATGTGCGGGTCGACGAGGCCCGTGGGGCGGATGATCTGCTCGACGACGCCGTCGGCGATGCCCATCTCGTACCGACCGGGGGTCGCCGAGAGATACACGGTCTGTCCGACGCGGTTCTTGAACTCGTCCCAGCGGAGCGGGCGGTTGTCCATGGCGCTCGGGAGCCGGAAGCCGTGCTCGACGAGTGTGCGCTTGCGCGAGGCATCCCCCTCGTACATCGCGCCGATCTGCGGCACCGTCACGTGCGACTCGTCGATGACGACGAGGAAGTCATCGGGGAAGAAGTCGAGGAGGCAGTGCGGCGCCTCTCCCGGCTGACGGCCGTCGATGTGGCGGGAATAGTTCTCGATGCCCGAGCAGAAGCCGAGCTGCTGCATCATCTCGAGGTCGAACGAGGTGCGCATGCGCAGCCGCTGCGCCTCGAGCAGCTTGCTCTGGCTCTCGAGCTCCTTCAGCCGGCCTTCGAGCTCGGTCTCGATCGTGCCGATCGCCCGCTGCATCTTGTCGGTGCCCGCGACGTAGTGGGACGCGGGGAAGATGGGCACCGAGTCCATGCGCTGCACGACGTCTCCGGTGAGGGGATGCAGCATGTACAGAGCCTCGATCTCGTCGCCGAAGAGCTCGATGCGGATCGCGTATTCCTCGTAGACCGGGATGATCTCGATCGTGTCGCCGCGCACGCGGAAGTTGCCTCGGGAGAAGTCCACGTCGTTGCGGTTGTACTGCATCGAGATGAAGCGACGGATGAGGGCGTCGCGGTCGTACTGCTCTCCCACCTGCAGTGCCACCATCGCGCGCAGGTACTCCTCGGGCGCACCAAGGCCGTAGATGCAGGAGACCGTGGACACCACGATCACGTCGCGCCGCGAGAGCAGCGAATTCGTGGTGGAGTGCCGCAGGCGCTCGACCTCGGCGTTGACCGAGGAGTCCTTCTCGATGAAAGTGTCGGTCTGCGGCACGTACGCCTCGGGCTGGTAGTAGTCGTAGTAGGAGACGAAGTACTCGACGGCGTTGTTCGGCATGAGCTCGCGGAACTCGTTGGCGAGCTGGGCAGCCAGTGTCTTGTTGTGCGCGAGAACAAGCGTCGGGCGCTGCACCTGCTCGACGAGCCATGCGGTCGTGGCGGACTTTCCCGTTCCCGTCGCGCCGAGCAGCACGACGTCGGTCTCGCCGGCGTTGATGCGCTGTGCGAGATCGGCGATCGCCTGGGGCTGGTCACCGCTGGGTACGTACTCGCTGACGACCTCGAACGGTCGCACGCTGCGCGTGGTCTGCATGATTCCAGCCTAGGCGGGGGCTCCGACACCGGGGCAGGGTTCGCTGGGGGCGCACCGCGCCCCTGCGGCGTCAGCCGAAGCCGCCTCCGTCGAACCCCCCTCCGAATCCACCGAAGCTCCCGGCATCCATTCCCGGGAACGAGCCGGCGTCGTATGCTCCACCGCCGTCGAAACCGCCGCCCGCGTCTGCCCCGAACGCCCCGCCATCGGCACCGGCCGACCCGCGGTCGACCATGTCGGTGACCCAGGCGGGCTCGCCGGCGAGTCCGAGCGAACCCGCGCCGACCGTGAAGTACGAGTACACCGCCGAGCTCACGAGGAAGTGGTACGCGACGAGTGGCATGATGCCCGCCTGCGTGAGCAGGTCGGGCGCGGCGAACTGCACGGCGGTGTCGGCCTTGCCGCGGGCGTGCGCCGCTTCGGATGAAGCCGCCGCACCGGAGGCCGCGCGCCGTTCCTCCGCACGTCGTACGAGTCGCGCGAGCAGCGCGGGCTCAGCGGCCTGTGCGCGCTCCTCCTCCGACATGAAGGGCCGCAGCTGTTCGAACATCTCCTGTCGGCGTTCGAGGGGGACATCCTTGAAGGCGGCCTCGTGCGCGCGCTCGATGACAGAGGCGGGCAGGGTATTGAGGAGGTAGACGTAGCGAGACATCCGCTCTTCGTCGGACAGGGCCGTGTAGGGCGATCTGCGCCGACTTCGGAATCGATCGAACATGCCCATGCCGCACCTCCGCGTCAATGGACACAGAATATCGCGGGCCGGGGGATGCGCGACAGGTCAGGCGCTCGCATCGGTGCGGATGCGCTCCCACAGGGCGTCGGTCCGCTGCAGTGTCTGCTCGAGCGTTCCGGCGGTGTCGATCACGACATCCGCGATCGCGAGCCGCTTCTCGTCGGAGACCTGCGACGCGATGCGAGCGTGCGCGGATGCCGCATCCAGCCCGCGCTCGTGCACAAGGCGGGCCTCGCGCTGTGCAGCGGGGGCATGCGCGACGACGATGAGGTCCCAAGGGTCATCGACGCGCGCCTCGACGAGGAGCGGGACGTCGTAGACCACCACGGCCGCGGGGTCGGCGGCGAGTGCCGCCTCGAAGCGTCGCTGAGACTCGACCAGCACGGCCGGGTGCACGATCGCGTTGAGTCGGCGCAGCGCCTCGGCGTCGCCGAACACCATCGCCCCCAGCGCCGCGCGATCGAGCGAGCCGTCGTCGGCGATCACCGCGGCGCCGAATTCCGCCGCGATCGCCTCGAGCACCGGCGACCCGGGCTGCTGCACATCACGGACGATCGCATCGGCGTCCACCACGACGGCGCCGTGTTCGGCCAGGCGGCGGGCGATGGTCGACTTGCCCGATGCGATGCCGCCGGTCAGAGCAATGAGTGGCATGGAACGAGCATGCCACGCGCGCCCGGGACGACCGCTTCATCGGTTTTCCGCGGCCCCCGGCCCGAACCTCAGGTTCCGCTCAAGAAACCGGCCCTTGTCCCCCATTCGGGGGACAAATCCTGTGTCCCCCTTAAGGCCGACATGAGTCCCCCTTAAGGGGGACACCGTAACGTCGTCTTCATCGACACCGGGGCTCGGGAGCTCCGGTCGGGACAACCACCCAGACCCTCTGCCGGAAAGGCCGAAAATGAACGAAGCAACCGCCACCGAAACCGGCACCCGCCGCGCCGCCCGCACCCAGACCCGCAAGGGCAAGGGCCGCGTCATCATCGCCGTCGGCCTCGCCGCGCTGGCGGTCACCGGCATGGGTGCCGCCGCAACCAGCGCCGCCTGGACCGACAACGTGTTCTTCTCGGCGCAGGCACAGGCGGCGACGTTCAACCTTCAGGGTTCGCTCGATGGCACGACGTGGCTCGAGTCGAACAACGCCGGCGCGATCGAAATCGTCGTACCCGCCACCACATTCGCCAACCTGCTGCCCGGCCAGAGCCGCCAGGTCGAGCTGCGCGTGAAGAACCTCGGCTCGGTCTCGGCCGCTCTCAGCTCGACCGTCGCGTTCACCGGCAGCACGTTCGCGGCCAACCCGGCAGCCGTGGTCTCCGACCTGGCGACGAGCGTCGCCGCGGGCGGCAACGACACCTTCGTCCTGACGGTGACCGCGCCGAGCGACTGGCCGACGGCGAACCAGGGCAAGTCGGCCACGATCGTCGTGACGATCGCCGGCACCGCGACCGCCGCCTAGCCATACCGACCACGCCATCCCCACCCGACGAGACAAGAGACGAGGACACCCGATATGCATACTCTGCGACGCCTCTCCCTTGCCGCCCTCTGGGTTCTCGCCGTGGTGGGGATCGCGTGCGGCCTGGTGTGGGCCGCGACCGCGGCCGGCATCATCAAGCCGCTGGTCGTGATCTCGGGCTCGATGGAGCCCGGCATCATGACGGGCGACCTCCTGGTCGCCACACGGGTACCTGCCACCGATCTTCGCGTCGGTGACGTGGTCAGCCTGCAGGGCGAGCTGACCGACAACCTGGTGACGCACCGCATCGAGAAGATCCAGTCCTTGGGGGACGAGAACTGGGCCATCTCGATGAAGGGCGACAACAACGAATTCTCGGACGCGCTGGACTATCAAGTCATGGGCGCGGTCTGGAAGCCGGCGATGCAGCTGAGCGGTTGGGGGACCGCCATCATGCGCATGGGGACGCCGGCAGTCGCGTTGCCCCTCGTCATCGGGTTGCTCGGTCTGCTCGGGTTGACCTTGTTGATCCCGGCACCGGTGCGGGTGCGTACGCCCCGCCGTGTACCGGCGACCGAAGGAGCGGTGTCGTGAGGGGGACGCGAATCACCGCCATCGGTCTGCTGGCTGTCGTCGGGGGTGCCCTTCTGGGGATGGGCGCCTCCGCGACGGCCACGGCAGCCACGACCATGCCGATCACCTTCGATCTGGGCGTGGTCCTGCCGGGCGAGAGCCGGATCATGTCGGAGCGGGTGACGATCGACACAGACTCGATCGTCGCGTCGGCGGTGTGGATCGAGCGCAGCGGGGTCGCCTCGTGGGACGCCGAACTCTGCGCAACCGGCGGGGACTGCACCGACATCTCGGCGCTCCAGGGCGCGTCGCTCCGTGCGGGCGAGTACGACCTGAGCGCGTCGATCACCATTCCCGCGGACGCTCCGCGGGGGACGGTGTCGGCGGCAGCCGGCGTGCTGCGGCTCACCGCGATGCCCGGCCACCTCGGCACCGGCGAGCAGGGGGAGCTCGCCGCCACCGGGTCGGCCGTGCCCTGGGTGGTGGTGGGCGCGGGGGCGCTCACCGCCACCGTCGGGGCCCTGCTGCTCGCGACTCGACGCCGACGGGTGGGCGACTCGTGAGCGCGCGGAGCATTGGCCGGCGGGCGATCGGCGCCATCGCGCTGATCGCCGCTCTAGCCGGGGGTGTCGCCGCGATCACGGCGCTCTCGCCGACTCGCGCCGCATGGACCGATCAGACCGTCGCGTCGGCGACGGTCAGCTCAGGCACGTGGGTCGCAGTCCCGGTGGGCAACACGTGCACCGCTCTCGACTGGCGCGGCGTCGCCGTCGGCACCTGCGCGGTGAGGTCGATCACCTACGACGAGTGGGGCTGGGCGGGCAACCACACACGAAACATGTACCTGACCTTCACCGTCTCGAGCGTGGCGACCCAGTCCATCCGCTTCGACGTCGACCTCGCGACGGCCACCGGAACGCCGTCGGGGAACGGCACCTGGAACTGGTCGACCGCCGCGACGCTCGCGTGGGGCCAGATGACACCGACCTCGGCGTGCACTGCCCTGCCGAGGCTGCAAGGCACGACGGTCTCGGGATGGACCTGGCTGCTCAGCCCTCCCGTCTACTTCTCGGCCACCGACAACCGCGCCGGCGCAGCCCCCGGCTCGATCTCCTGCACGTAGGCGACACAGCATGCCTGGGGATGCATTCAAGAAGGTTTTCTGGGATATCGTGGCGGAAGTCCCGGTCGACGTATTCGCGGAGCCGGATGACGCAGGGGGTATTCCGGTGCAGAGCGCACGCGTCGCGGTGGTCGTCGAGGACGAACCCGACATCCGCTCCCTGCTCGCCGATGTTCTCGAACAGGCGGGTTTCGTCGTGCACACGGCTTCGACGGGTCTGGAGGGCATCGAACTGGTGCGTGACCACGAACCGGTCGTGACGACGCTGGATGTCAGCATGCCCGGCATGGACGGATTCGAGACCGCGAAGCGCATCCGCACCTTCAGCGCGACCTACCTCGTGATGCTGACGGCACGCTCCGACGAGATCGACACGCTGCAGGGCCTGCAATCGGGCGCCGATGACTACATCACGAAGCCGTTCCGGCCGCGAGAGCTGCGTGCCCGCATCGAGGCGATGCTGAGGCGCCCGCGCATCATCCAGACGACGGATGCCGGGGACGCCGAGGCGGCGCCTATGCCGGCGCCGTCCCTGCCACCCGCGTCGGAGTCCGCCGAGTGGCTCGAGCATCGCGGGCTGCGCCTGCACCCGGGCATGCGCATCGTCGTGCTTGCCGGGTCCGAGGTCGATCTCACCCGTTCGGAGTTCGACATACTGTGCGATCTGCTCGAGTCCGGGCGACGCGTCGTGAGCAAGGGCGATCTCGCCATCCTCCTCCGCGGCGATCGTGGTACGGGCTCGGACTATGTGACAGACCACGATGTCCGTACCATCGAGGTGCACGTCGCGAACCTGCGCCGGAAGCTCGGTGAATCGCCCGTGCATCCGAAGTGGATCGAGACGGTGCGAGGAGCCGGCTACCGGCTCACAGCGGGCTGACTCAGTCGCTCCCCGCGAGGATGACGCTCGCATCAGGGCTGTCGGCGGCGCGGCTCGCGGCGCCGCGGGCCGCCTCGACGAGCGTGTCGGGGTCGTACCCTGCGGCGTCGCTGAGGGCGATGCCGACGCCGACCACCGGGATCACGCTCCCGCTGAGGGCGCTCAGCGCATCGATGAGCCCTCGGTGCACCCGCGTCGCCATGCGACGGGCTTCTGCGGGAGACGTGGGATGGATGCCGATGGCCAGGCTCTCTCTGCCGTCGTCGCCGATGAACGACGTCGTCGGGGCGAACCGCCGTGTCGCCTCGCGCCACGCCTGCCGCACCTCCTGAGCCTCGCCCGTGCCGAACGCGGTCGCGATCTGAGCCAGGTCGTCGAGGCGCACCGAGATGACGCCGATGAGCTCCCGGTTGCGTTCCGACCGCTCGATGCGATCGCCCAGCACCCGCGCGAACGCGGCCGGTTCGAGCACGCCATCGCTGCCGAGCCCGAGCATCGTGGTCGCGGAGCGCCCACGGAGCTGGACGCGCCCCGCACGAAGGACGGATGTCGTGATCACGGCGACGATGGTCAGCGTTATCGTGAGCAGGCTCGTCGCCGCCGGTCCGAACCAGTCCCGGAAGAGGGGTGAATCCGGCCCGACGGTCACGAACACGATCGACCTGCCCACGTAGTACAGGGACTGCAGGCCGAGCACGAACGCCATCCCGATGGCGTTGCGATTGCGGCCCATCTCCCCTCTGACGGATTCCCCCGTGCCTGCCGCGGCGAACACCGCCAGCGAGACGAACATCACGAGAGCCCCCGCCCAGTCGCCTCCGTCGGGTCCCTCGAGCACGACGGCCGCGAACGCGGCCGCTGACGCCGCGGCGACCACGCCGCCCGGCACCCGCATCGACCGCTCGTTGAATCGCCGGCAGCCGAGCCACAGGCATCCCGTTCCGGCCACGAACGCGGCGTTGCCGACGGCAACCGCCCACCAATTGTCGGGGGTCGTCGCCCAGATCAGGTAGGACAGCGTCGTGAGCATCCCGGCGAGGAATGCCAGTGCCCAGACGCGGCCCGCGCCCTCGTCCTTTCGGAGAAGCGTTTCGAGGACGAAGACGACCCCGGACACGAGCACCACGATGGCGGTCGCGATCGAGAGCGTCAGCTGGTCGAGCATCAGGGTTCCCTTCTCGGCGCGCGCAGCGGAAGTCGCACGACGAACGTCGATCCTTCCCCGAGGACGCTCCGCACGGTGATCTCGCCGCCGTGCGAGCGGACGATGTCGCGGCTGATCGCAAGACCCAGCCCACTGCCGTGCGTGGAGGTGTTGCGAACGGCGTCAGAACGGAAGAACCGCTCGAACAGCCGCGGCATCTCATCGAGTGCGATCCCAGGACCATCATCTCGCACGACGACCCATGCGTGATCCACGTCGCTGGTCACTCCGACCTCGACGGTTCCGCCGTCCCGCCCGTACTTCACGGCGTTCGAGAGCAGGTTGTCGAGCACCTGGCGGATGCGACCCGCGTCGATGAACGCCGTCGTCGGCTCGATGCCGGAGGAATCGATCGCCATATTGCGCGCCACGGCTCGGGGTTCGCTCGCCTCGATCGACGCACGCACGACGGCGTCGAGCGATTCCGGTGCGGTGCGCACCGAGAGCTCGACTCCCCCGCGCGCATCGGCGGACGCCGCGAGGATGTCCGCGACGATCGCCAGCAGCCGCGTGGCGTTGCGCTCCGCCACCTCGAGCTGACGGCGAGAGGAAGGGGAGAGGTCATCGCCGTCGAGCACCAGCTCGAGGTAGCCGAGGATCGAGGTGAGGGGTGTGCGCAGCTCGTGGGACACCGATGCGACGAGGTCTTCGCGCGCCCGCAGGGCCGTGACCTCCGCGGTCACGTCGCGAGAGACGATGATGCCGCCGACCTCCGAGCCGTCCGGATCGCGCAGGCGACGGGATGTCACGCTGAGGGCGCGGCGAGACTCCCCCGGTGTCCCGTACCAGACCAGCTCGGACTCGAACTCCTCGCCCGAGCGCGCTCGCGCGAGCGGCTCCTCCGATGGCACGAGCGGCGTGAGTCCGTCTGCGGCGTACACCGCTCGGTGGGTGTTCTCGAGCGCGCGGCCTCGGGGAATCGCCGTCTGCTGCAGACGGGCATGGGCCTCGTTCGTCACCGTCAGCCTCCCGTCGGCGGCGACCCGGATCACGCCGAAGTCGACGGCGTCGAGCACCTCCGTGACGATGTCCTCCTGTTCTCGGGCTCGCTCTACCGTGCGCGCGAGGAGGCGTGCCTGCTTGTCGAGAAGCGCCCGCTGGGCACCGGTGCGGCGCGACTGCAGATATGCGGTCGTCGCCACCGCGATGATCGTGAGCGGCACGAGGAATGCCACGGGCGTGAAGGCCTGGCCGGAGTCGAGGAAGATCGTCGCCCAGAACACGACGCTGATCGATACGCCACCGAAGATCAGACCGGCGAGACCGAAGGAGCCGGCCAGCCATGTTGCCGGAAACACCCACAGCAGCGCGAACCCAGACGTCGGGCTCGCGTCCCGCAGGATCATTATGGCGGCGATGTCGGCGACGGGCAGGGCCGCGCTCCACAACGGGGCGAGACCGTTCCACGGCACGATGAGAGCGGCGCCCGTGATGGCGAACACCAGCACGACGCCGGCGAGCAGAAGAGCGGAGTCGTTGGGCTGCCCGGTCACCACGACGAGGAGCGTCGCGATGAGGACGACCGATCCGAGCAGAAGCTGATTCAGCGCACTGGAGCGTCCGCGCGTGCGGTCCTCGCGGGCAACGCCCAGCCACAACGCCCGGTCCGCCATGCCTCGACGTTATCGTGTCGGTGCCGGCGGACCCGGTTGCCGGGGCTAGAAACCGTCGAACCCGCCGAAGTCCATGCCGCCGCCGTCGAACCCGCCGTCCCAGCCTCCCGCATCGGCGCCCGAGGCGTCGGCGCCGGAGGCATCGGCACTTGAGGCATCCGCACCGGCGGAATCCGCTCCGGGGTCGCCCGCGGCATCCGCCGATCCGTCCATGCCGCCCTGGTCGGACGCCATCGCGGGAGCCATGAACGAGCTCACGATCGCGGAGCCGATGACATAGCCCGCGATCGTGCCGAGCAGCGAGCTGCCGACCATCGAGCCGAAGCTCGGGCCCTGGCGCTCCGGGTTGCCCAGGGTGCGTTCCATGAAGCCGGGGTTCATGTATTCGGCACGCGTCGCCGCGCGGGCGAGGGCCTGCGGATCGGTGCTGCGCGGCTGCTCGAACGGTGGAAGCCCAGCGGAGACATCGGCGAGCACCTGCTGGCGCTGCTGCTCGGTCAGCTTGCCGAACGCCTCCGCGTGCACCTGTTCGATCGTTTCGGGCGGAGCCGTGCGCAAGAGGTAGCGGTAGCGCTCGATCGCGACCTCGTCTTCGCTGCGCGAAGCGGGGTCGAAAGAAGCGGATGCCGAACCCGCAGGCGGCGGCGTGAGGTCGGGGCGACCGGTGGCCGACGGTGCCGCGTACCGGCGCTGCTGGCCGTGTTGCGGAACCGGCGGCTGCTGCCGCTGCGGTTCGGTGCCGAACAGCCTGTCGAAGAATCCCATCGTTCGCTCCTTGAGGGTGGGACTGCCCACGCTACGGCCGTAGCCTTTGAGCCCGCTGGGTCTTCGCGACTGTTCCCGTGCGACGAGGGTGGATGCCGCGGCTACCTCGGGGGTCGACGCCGGTCACGGGAGTTCGCGGAGATCCCCTCCCGGATCGACGGATAGCGCGGGGCCCAGCCCAGCACCACGGCCGCTCGCTCGTTCGATACACGCATCGACACGCCCTCGAAGAGGGTCGCCGTGTAGGGGGCGCGCACCCGAATGAACCACCGCGGAACGGTCCGCGGTCGCGGCGTGCCGTAGTGCTCGGCGATCCTCATTACCAGGTCTCTGATGGTCGCCGGGGTGTCATCGACGATGTTATAGACGCCGCCCGGCTCGCCGCGCACGAGCGCCGCAACCGTGGCCGCTGCGGCATCCGCGTGATGGATGAACGGAATGTCTCCGCCGTGGCGCACCACGGGAAGCATCCGGCGACGCAACAGCGCTGCCGTCGTCCCCATGTCGGCCCCGTAGAAGATCCCGTAGCGAAGTGCGACCCCGTCGATGCCCCGGGCTGTCAGGGTCTGCCGCTCGGTGGAGTTCATGGCCGCGAGATGCTCGTCGAAGGCGTCTCCGCGCGGCACCGCAAAAGGGGCGTCCTCGTCGAGTCGACGAGTCCCGAGGTCGCCGAAACCGTAGCCCAGCACGATCGACTGCGTGAGAAAGCGCGTCGCCCCCGTCTCGCGGGCGACCTCGATGAGGTGCGCCGTGCCGTCGATGCGCAGCGCGTTGGTCGGGCGCATGTCCGCGTGCCGCAGAGGTGGCTTCTTCAGCGCGGTCAGTTCATGGATGACGGCGTCGAACGCCATGCCGCTCGTGGCCGCGAGCAGTGCTTCGCGATCCATCACGTCGACGGTCAGCGGCGCGGCGCCCAGAGCCTTCACACGATCACCACCGGCCCTCGACCGGCCGATGCCGACGACGTCGTGGCCAGCGCTGAGAAGCTGGGGAATGAGCACACGGCCGAGCGTGCCTGTCGCGCCCGCCAGCAGTACGCGCATCGAGAAGTCTCCTCCGACCCCGGGTGATCGTTGTTGCCGATCGTACGGGGCCGGTGGTGCATCGCGCATCGTTTTCGGCAAACGAGAAGGGGCCGCCACCCCGAGGTGACGGCCCTTCGCTTGTCCTGCGGAGAGGACTTAGACGTTTCCGCCCGACAGCTTCTCGCGGAGCGCGGCCAGGGCCTCGTCATCCGCGAGGGTCCCGGCGCCGGCCGAATCGCTCGAAAACGTCGAGCCGGCCGAGGTGGACTCCACGGGGCTGAAGCCGGCGGCCTCGGCCTCGAGCGTCTTCGCGACGGCGGCCTTGTGCTGCTCCCAGCGGGCCTGGGCAGCGGCGTACTCCAGTTCCCACTTCTCGCGCTCGGCGTCGGAGCCTTCCTTCCACGCCTGCGTCTCGACGTCGAAGCCCTCGGGGTACTTGTACTCTCCGTTGTCGTCGTACTCGGTGATCATGCCGTAGAGGGCGGGGTCGAACTCGGTGCCGTTGGGGTCGACCGACTCGTTCGCCTGCTTGAGCGAGAGCGAGATGCGACGACGCTCGAGGTCGATGTCGATGACCTTGACGAAGACCTCTTCGCCGACCGACACGACCTGCTCGGCGAGCTCGACGTGCTTGCCGGAGAGCTCCGAGATGTGCACGAGGCCTTCGATGCCGTCCGCGACGCGGACGAACGCGCCGAACGGGACGAGCTTCGTGACCTTGCCCGGGGTGACCTGGCCGATCGCGTGGGTGCGGGCGAAGACCTGCCACGGGTCCTCCTGCGTCGCCTTGAGCGAGAGCGACACGCGCTCACGATCGAGGTCGACCTCGAGGATCTCGACGGTGACTTCCTGACCGACCTCGACGACCTCGGAGGCGTGCTCGATGTGCTTCCACGACAGCTCGGAGACGTGCACGAGACCGTCGACGCCGCCGAGGTCCACGAACGCACCGAAGTTGACGATCGAGGAGACGACGCCCTTGCGGACCTGTCCC
>NZ_DATMIO010000215.1:0-8438 GCF_035554235.1 Microbacterium sp.
GCTATTGGACCGCCGAGATGGCACGAGCCGATGCCCTGCTGTTCGGCCGGATGACCTACGAGATGATGGAGTCGGCGTGGCGGAGGCCGACCACCGGCGCATGGCCTGACTGGATGGTTGAGTGGCAGGTTCCGTTCGCCGAGACCATCGACCGCGCGAAGAAGCACGTCGTCTCCAGCACGCTGAGCAAGGCGGATTGGAATGCCGAGCTGGTGCGGGGCGACGTGGGGCAGGCGGTCCGGCGGCTCAAACAGGAGCCAGGCGAGGGCCTGTGGGTGGGCGGAGTGACGCTCCCCCTGGCGCTGGCAGATCTGGGACTGATCGACGAGTACGAGTTCGTTGTGCAGCCGGTCATCGCGGGACACGAGCCGACGCTGCTCGCCGGTCTGCGCGAGCGTATCCAGCTCGAGCTCGTGGAACGCAATGAGTTCCGGTCAGGTGCGGTCGCCCTGCGATACCGGCCCACGCGAGCAGCAGCTTGACGTGACGTGTCCCGGCCGGCTTTCGGAGTGAACACTTCCGCCCCCCGGGAGGTTGTCCACAGGGAGGCCGGTTCCCCCGCGTCGGATCGTCGTTCTCGGGCACACTGCGAGACATGCATTCGTCGTACCTGTACTTCGTCGACGGCGCGCTCTCCGCGGCCGAGCTCTCGGCCGCGCGGCTCGACGGTCACCTCGTGGAACTCGGTGAGGGCTACATCCCCGCAGACGCGATCGAGACGACGCACCTGCGGGCGGCATCTTTGTCGGTCCTCCTCGGCGACACGCTGGCGGCGACGCACTTGTCTGCAGCGTGGGTCTTCGGGGCGATTGACGAGGCGCCGGCGCGGCATGCGGTGCAGCGAGCGGTCCCCCGGCGTCTCCATCACCGGATCGACCGCAGATTCCTCTACCGCGATGGATGCATCGAGACCGATGACCTCGTGATCGTGGGCGGGGTGCTCGTGACCACGCCGCCGCGCACGGCGGCCGACCTCGCGCGCCTCGCCGGTGCGGATCCGGCATCCAGCGCGGCGCTGCTCGGCCTCGTGTCGGCGTTTCCCGGCGTGCTCGATTCGGCGCGGGCCTGGTTCGACGCGCACGGACCCGTCCCCGGCAAGCGCGATGGACTGGCGGTCATCGACCGGATGCGGGCCGAGGTCAGGACGACGTGACGCGGTAGACGTCGTACACGGCGTCGATGCGGCGGACGGCGTTGAGCACGCGGTCGAGATGCACGGTATCGCCCATCTCGAAGACGAAGCGGCTGATCGCCAGGCGGTCGTTCGTCGTCGACACGGTGGCCGACAGGATGTTGACGTGATGCTCGCTGAGCACGCGGGTGACGTCGGAGAGCAGGCCGGAGCGATCGAGGGCTTCGACCTGGATCTGCACGAGGAAGACGCTCTTGGTGGTCGGCGCCCACTCCACGTCGATCATCCGCTCGGGGTCGGCCATCAGCGCGCGGACGTTGGTGCAGTCGGTGCGGTGCACAGACACCCCGCTCCCCCGCGTGACGAAGCCAACGACCTCATCGCCCGGCACGGGCGTGCAGCACTTGGCGAGCTTGACCAGGATGTCGGGGGCGCCGCGCACCAGCACGCCCGAGTCTGCGCTCCGCGGCTGGCGCTGCCGGCCGATCTGCGGCAGGTCGATGGGTCCCGTCGTAGAGTCGCCCGCACCGACGAGCGCCGTGACCTTCTCGAGCACCGACTGCGTCGAGACGTGGCCCTCGCCGACGGCGGCGTAGAGCGCCGAGACGTCCTCGTACTTCAGGTGGTGGGCGACTTCCGTGAACGAGTCCTGGCTCATGAGCCGCTGCAGGGGGAGGTTCTGCCGGCGCATCGCGCGGGCGATCGACTCCTTGCCCTGCTCGATCGCCTCTTCGCGGCGCTCCTTCGTGAACCAGCCGCGGATCTTGTTCCGGGCACGGGTGCTGGCGACGAACCCGAGCCAGTCCTGGCTCGGCCCGGCATCCGGGTTCTTCGACGTGAACACCTCGACGACGTCACCGCTCGTGAGCTTCGACTCCAGGGGCACGAGGCGGCCGTTGACCTTCGCCCCCATCGTGCGGTGCCCGACCTCGGTGTGCACCGCATAGGCGAAGTCGACCGGGGTGGCGCCCGCCGGAAGGCCGATGACACGCCCCTTGGGGGTGAAGACGTAGACCTCCTTCGCGCCGATCTCGAAGCGCAGGGAGTCCAGGAACTCCCCGGGATCGGCCGTCTCGGCCTGCCAGTCGGAGATGTGCGCGAGCCAGGCCATGTCGGTGTCCGTCGACTTGCCGTCGGCCTTGCCGCCGTTCACCTGCTCTTTGTACTTCCAGTGCGCGGCGACGCCGAACTCGGCCTGCTGATGCATCTCGTGCGTGCGGATCTGGATCTCGACCGTGCGGCCGCCCGGTCCGATGACCGTCGTGTGCAGGGACTGGTAGAGGTTGAACTTCGGTGTCGCGATGTAGTCCTTGAAGCGACCGGGCAGCGGCGTCCACCGCGAGTGGATCGCCCCGAGCACGGCGTAGCAGTCGCGTACCGTGCCGACCAGCACCCGGATGCCGATGAGGTCGTAGATGTCGTCGAACTCGCGGCCCCGCACCACCATCTTCTGATACACGGAGTACAGCTGCTTCGGGCGCCCCGCCACGCGCCCGCGCACCCGAAGCTCCCGCAGGTCCTCGTCGACGGCGTCGATGACGCTCTGCACGTACTGCTCCCGCTGCGGGGTGCGCTGCTTGACGAGGCTGTCGATCTCGGCGTAGAGCTTGGGGTGCAGGACGGCGAATGAGAGGTCCTCGAGCTCGGATTTGATGGTCTGGATGCCGAGGCGATGCGCGAGCGGAGCATAGATCTCGAGCGTCTCGGTCGCCTTCTTCTGGGCCTTCTCGGGCTGCACGAATCCCCACGTGCGGGCGTTGTGCAGGCGATCGGCGAGCTTGATGAGCAGCACGCGGATGTCTTTGGACATCGCGACGATCATCTTGCGGACGGTCTCGGCCTGGGCGCTCTCGCCGTATTTGACCTTGTCGAGCTTCGTGACGCCGTCCACGAGCATCGCGACCTCGTCGCCGAACTCGGCGGCCAGCTCGTCGAGCGCGTAGCCCGTGTCCTCGACCGTGTCGTGCAGGAGGGCCGCCGCGATCGCGCGCGGACCGAGCCCGAGGTCCGCGAGAATCTGCGCCACCGCGACCGGGTGGGTGATGTAGGCCTCGCCGCTCTGGCGCACCTGACCCTCGTGGGCCTTCGATGCGACCGCGTGGGCGCGCTCGATGACGCTGAGATCGCCCTTCGGGTGGTTCGACCGCACTGTCCTGAGCAGATGCTCGAGATCGTCGCGTCGCGCCGACCGTGAGAAGATGCGCGGTACGAGGCGGCGGAGGCTCGATGATTGCGCGGCGGCCGGTACGGTCTCCGTCATCGAGTCCCTCCCCTGCTGCGCGGACTGTTGGTCAATCCTACGCCCGAGCGGGGGTCAGCCCTTCGCGGCTAGGCCGCCACCGTCGCGCGCTCACGGGCCGCGACGACCCGCGCATCGCGCTCCTTGATCGGCGCTTCGTTCTCGCGGAACAGCGAGTACAGCGGCGCGGCGACGAACAGCGTCGAGTACGTGGCCACGAAGATGCCGACGAAGATCGCGAGCGAGATGTCGGTGAGGGTCTCGGCCCCGAGCCAGAACGCCCCGATGAAGAGGATCGCGCCGACCGGCAGCGCCGCGACGACCGAGGTGTTGATCGAGCGGATCAGCGTCTGGTTGACGGCGAGGTTCACCGATTCGCCGAACGTCCGGCCGGAGATCTCGCCGTCCTCGGTCGTATTCTCGCGGATCTTGTCGAAGACGACCGTCGTGTCGTACAGCGAGTACGAGAGGATCGTGAGGAACCCGATCACGGCCGCGGGCGAGATCTCGAAGCCGGCGAGGGCGTAGATGCCGATCGTGATGATCAGCACGTCCACGAGACCGAGGATGGCCGCCACCGACATCTTCCACGTGCGGAAGTAGAGCGCGAGGATGACGAACGTCAGCGCGAGGAAGATCGCCAGGCCCCACAGGGACTGCCGCGTGACGTCTGCTCCCCAGCTGGGGCCGATGAAGGATGCCGTGACCTCGTCGACCGGTACGTTGTAGGCCGCCGCGAGAGCCTCGGTGACATCCTGCGACTCGGCGGGGGTGAGTTGGTCGGTCTGCACGCGGACGGCCGTGCTGCCGATCGTGGTGACCTTGGTGGTGGCGTCCGGGACGACGCTGTGCACCGCGTCGGTCGCATCCTGCTGGTCGGGCGATTCCAGGCCCGACACCGTGAACTGCGACCCGCCGGTGAACTCGATGGAGAACTGCACCGGCCGGATGAGCGGCACGAGGGCCGATGCGATGACCAGAACCGCCGCGAGGATGAACCACAGCCGGCGACGCCCGACGAACGGGAACGAGGTCTTGCCGGAGTAGAGATCGTTTCCGAGCTGATTCATGGAGCGCATCAGTCGTCTCCCTCCTTGCCGGGGGCCGTGGATGTCGGTGCGGAGGTCTTCGCTGCGGCGAGCTCCGCCTGCTTGCGCTCGGCGATGGTCTGTCGGCGCTCGGCCTCGCCGCGCGAGCGGTTGGCGCGTGCTGCCGCTCCGCCCTTCGCCGACACGGGTGCCGGCGCACGGAACTGCGCGCGGCCACGGTAGACGGCGCCGAGGGCTTCGGGGTCGAGCCCCGACAGCGGGTGCCCCGAGCCGAAGAACCGCGTGCGGGCGAGCAGCTGCATCACGGGGTGCGTGAACAGGATGAAGATCAGGATGTCGATCAGGGTCGTGAGTCCCAGCGTGAAGGCGAAGCCCTTCACCGTCGAGTCGGCCAGGATGTAGAGCACGACGGCCGCCAGGATGTTGATCGACTTCGAGATGTAGATCGTGCGCTTCGCGCGGCCCCAGCCATCCTCGACGGAGGCGGTGATCGACTTCCCGTCTCGGAGTTCGTCCTTTATTCGCTCGAAGTAGACGATGAAGGAGTCGGCGGTGAATCCGATCGTGACGATCAGACCGGCGACGCCGGCGAGCGACAGGCGGAACCCCATTCGCCACGCCAGGATGCACATCGTGATGTAGGTCAGGATGCCCATCACGATGAGCGACGCGATGATCACGAACCCGAGGGCGCGGTAGACGATCAACGAGTACACCGCGACGAGCGCGAGGCCGATGAGGCCCGCGAGCAGGCCGATCTGGAGCTGCTGCGAACCGAGGGTCGCAGAGATGGTGTCGGAGCTGACGACCTGGAAGCTCAGCGGCAGTGCGCCGTACTTGAGCTGATCGGCCAGCGTCTTCGCGGTCTCCTGTGTGAACGAGCCCGTGATGCTGGGTTTGCCGTCGAGGATGGTGCTGTTCATCTGCGGCGCGGAGAGCACGTCTCCGTCGAGCACGAACGCGAACTGGTCGAGCGGCGCGGTGGCCCCGTACAGGCGCTGGCTGATCTTGCCGAACGTCTCGGTGCCCTCCGCGTCGAAGGCGATGTTCACCGCCCAGCGACCGGTGGTCTGCTCGAGCCCGAACGTGGCGTCGTCGATCGAGGACCCGTCGAGTTCGACCGGTCCCAGGATGTACTTCACCGACCCCGTGGGGTCACACGTGATGAGCGGCTGGTCCGACGGGGCGTTCGCAGGGTCATTCGCCGGATCGGCGCAGTCGTAGACCAGGAACTGGGCCTGCAACGCGGGCGTGATCCAGTTCAGGTCGCTGCCGTTCGTGGGCGCTGCCGAGGGCGTGGCGGCGAGTGCCGGATCCGGGGTGGGGTAGGGCGTGCGGTTGCCGTCCTCGCCCACGAAGTCGGTGGCGGGCTCGCCGGCGTAGAGCACGGCGCGCAGCTCGAGCTGCGCGGCGGCCTGGATGCGCTGGCGGGTCTCCTCATCGGCCGTGCCAGGGATCTGGACGACGATGTTGCGACCGCCCTCGGTGGTGACATCCGCCTCGCCGACGCCGGTGGCGTCCACGCGCTGGCGGATGATCGTCACCGCCTGGTTCATCTGCTCGGTGGACGGTGCGGCGCCGTCTTCGGTCTGCGCCTCCAGGATGATCTGGGTGCCGCCCTGCAGATCGAGCGCGAGCTCGGGGGTCCAGGAGCTCTGCTTGAACACGTAGACGCCGAGGGCGTTGATGCCGAAGAGGACGGCCGTGATGATGAGGAGGCCGAGAAGGGCACGCCACGCATGCCGGACAGGGGTGGAAGTCGCCACGAAGGGATCAGCTTTCTGCGGACGCCCGCGAACGGGCGGGCGGTTTAGTCCTCGGTCTTCTTCTTGCCGGTCTCGGGATCGATGGTCGGCTCGACCGCGACATCGTCGATCGACTCGATCGCGGGGGCGTCGTGAGCCTCCTCACCGTCGAGTTCGGGGGCGGCGGTGGGCTCGACGACGCGCAGGATGGCCTGGCTGTGCACCTTGATGACGGTGCCCGGAGCGATCTCGACCTCAGCGGGCTGGTCGAGGTTCTCGGGGTCGTACGCCACGATCGTTCCGTACAGACCGCCCTGCAGCAGCACCTCGGCGCCGGGAACGGTCTGACGAGCCTTCGCCTCCTGCTCGAGCTTCTGCTTCTGCATGCGCTTGCGCGAGTTCCAGAACATGAAGACGAGCAGCACCGCCAGCAGGATGAACAGGCCGTAGTTGGCGAAGAACGATGCGATGTCCATGCGAGGAGGGCAGACCTTTCGGAAGAGGCACGCCGCAACGACGACGACGATGATGCCTGTGGGATTGCGGCGAGAAGCCTTCAGCGATTATAGGTCATCGAGTCTGAGGGCACCGTCCGGGTGGGCGACGCCCAGGTGGGCGTACGCTTCGTGCGTCGCGATGCGTCCGCGTGGCGTGCGCCCCATGAAGCCGATGCGCACGAGATACGGCTCCACCACGCTTTCGACGGTGTCCGGCTCCTCGCCGACGGCGATGGCGAGCGTGCTGAGCCCGACGGGTCCGCCCCGGAAGCGCCTGACGAGGGCTTCGAGCACGGCACGGTCGAGCCGGTCGAGCCCGATCGCGTCGACGTCGTAGAGTTCGAGAGCGGCCTGCACGGCGGGCAGCTCGGCGTCGACGTCGTGAACGAGGACGTAGTCGCGGACGCGCCGGAGCAGCCGGTTCGCGATGCGGGGCGTGCCTCGGGAGCGAAGGGCGATCTCGGCGCGTGCGCGTGCCGGGATGTCGACGCCGAGCATCGCGGCGGAGCGCTGGATCACGCGCTCGAGTTCGGGGGGCTCGTAGTACTCGAGGTGGGCGGTGAACCCGAATCGGTCGCGCAGCGGGTTGGGAAGAAGGCCGGATCTCGTGGTGGCGCCGACGAGGGTGAACGGCGCCAGGTCGAGGGGAATGCTCGTCGCGCCCGCGCCCTTTCCGACCATGATGTCGATGCGGAAGTCCTCCATCGCGAGGTAGAGCATCTCTTCGGCCGATCGCGCCATGCGGTGGATCTCGTCGATGAACAGCACTTCGCCCGAGGTGAGGCTCGACAGGAGCGCGGCGAGGTCGCCGGCGTGCTGGATGGCGGGTCCGCTCGACAGCCGCAGCGGGCGCGCGCTCTCGTGCGCGACAATCATCGCGAGGGTCGTCTTGCCCAGGCCGGGCGGGCCCGAGAGAAGGATGTGGTCGGCCGGGCGCTGCTGGATGCGGGCCGCATCGAGCATCAGCTGCAGCTGGCCGCGCACTTTGTGCTGCCCCACGAATTCCGCGAGGGAGGCGGGCCTCAGCGCGCCCTCGATGGCGAGTTCGGTCTCGTCGATCGGGTCTTCGGCGTCCAGGGCGTCACCCACGCGCGGCTCCCTGGGGTGCCGGGCCGAGCGACGCGAGCGTGAGCCGGAGAAGCGACGGGACGGAGGCGCGGTCGGCCGCGGATGCCTCGGCCGCCGCCGTCGTGACGGCCTCCGTCGCGACGCGCTCGGGCCAGCCCAGTCCCGTGAGGGCCTCTGCGACCTGGGTGAGCACCGCGGCGGGGGCGTGAACGCTCCGGGCCGCGGTGCGCACCGGTGCCTCGAGCTTGCCCGCGAGCTGCACGACGATGAGCTTGGCGGTCTTGGGGCCGATGCCGGAGACGCGGCGGAACGGCGCGTCGTCGTCTGCCGCCACCGCCTCGGCGATCTGTTCGACCGAGAGGCCGGAAAGCACGCCGAGCGCGGATTTCGGGCCGACGCCGGTGACCCCCAGCAGCAGGCCGAAGGCGGTGAGCTCTTCACGGGTCTCGAAGCCGAAGAGAGACAGGGCGTCCTCGCGGACGACGAGGTGCGTGTGCACCCGGACGGCGTCGCCGACGCGTGTCGAACGCGCGAGGCCGGCGGTGACGGCGACCGCGAGGCCTACTCCCCCGACCTCGACCACCAGGGTGTCCGCGTCGACGTGCGCGGCGGTTCCCCGAAGAGAGGAGATCATGCAACCACCCTAAGCGGGGGTGCCGACAGGCTCAGGGTGCCACGCGGGGTGCCCGCCCGCGCACCGGGCGCGCG
>NZ_DATMIO010000216.1:0-18573 GCF_035554235.1 Microbacterium sp.
GTGTCCACAATGTCGGGACCCGCAGTTCCCGAGACCCCGCACGACCACGCCGTTCTCGGTGTGCTCCTCGCCGTGCGGGCGTTGAGCGACGCCATGGACCGCATGCACAGCGGCATCAAGGGCGACATGGGCATGAACACCACCGATCTCGCCGCGCTCCGCATGCTCGTGATGCGTGAGCAGCGCGGCCAGGCAGTGAGCCCGCACGATCTGGCCAGGCATCTGCGCATCTCCACGGCATCCACCACCAAGCTCCTCGACCGGCTATCGGCCTCGGGCCACCTCGAGCGTCGCCCGCACCCCCGGGACCGCCGCGCCCGGATCGTCGTGCTGACCGACGAGTCGCGCCGCGCGTTCTTCGAACACTTCGGCGAGCGGCTGCGTGCCATGCGCGGGGTCGCGGACGGTTACAACGACGACGAACTCGCGACGATCAGCAGATTCATCGGCGAGATCTGCGACGCCATCGACCCGCCGTCGTAATGCGCCTCGACCAGGGAAAGATGGAGGCCCGACGAGCCGGGGCCGTCATATTTTGTTGCAGCGAAGCATTGCAGCCGTTGCTTGTCGACACCGACCTGACCGATATCGCCTCCGTGGAACCATTCGACGCCGAGCGTGGAGCGGCCCCTTTCCGTGCTCAGTGAGTTGGGAGTTCCCGTGGGGAACGGATTGCGTGGGTGCGTGTGAGCAGCGCAGGCCGCGACGCCTCAACCGGTGACCACCGGCACGCGCTCCCAGGTGAAGAGCTCGCCGCGGACCGGGTTGATCGTGAGGCGCAGGTATTCGAACGGAGTGGTCTCGCCATGCACGACGATGCGGGTGAAGTTGTCCAGCGCCAGGGGGTTGTCGGCGACGTACGTGTGCGAATCGCCCTGGAGGAGGAGCACCTCTCCGTCGAAGGCGGCTGTGCGGGCCGTGATCCGGTCGACGATCGCCTGCTGCGCGCTGCTGGGCGCCGGAGCCCAGGTGTCTGCCTGCATCGCAAGCACCACCCCGCGGAGGTCACGCCGCTCTGCGGCGTCGAACGTCTCGTCGACCCAGGCGACCGCGGCGGCGATCCGGGCGTCGACCTCTTCGGTCTGTTCCGCTGTCGGTTCGGTGATCCCGATGCCGGTCCACGGGCTGAGGCCGTTGTTGCTGCCGATGACGTGCAGCGTCGCGAATGCCACCCGTGACTCGATCCACCGGACGTTCTCGATCAGTTCCGCCTGATAGTCCACGGTCGCCGGCCGGCTGCCGAGCAGTGACCCCGGCTCGGCGAAGAAGGTCGAGCGCACCGCGGCGAGTCGCTCCAGCGGATTGTAGCCGCCGTTGTTGACGCGGTGGCAGTCTGTCCACTCGTTGTCTCCCGGCGTGTAGACCACTGGGTCCTTGAACGACTCGAAAGTGGCCAGGGCGGCGGCGAAGCGCTCGTCCGTGCACGTCGTGCTGCCGCTCTTGATGTCCCCCAGGTGAAGGGCGAGCCGGACATGGGGATCGTCGTTGATCGCGTGGACCAGGAGATCAACCGATGCCTCCTGCTCGAGACCGTACGGGACATCACCGATCACGGCCACCGTCAACGGATTGGCTGAATTGCTTCCGGTTGACCCTGACCCGGCCGCGTTTGCCCCGGATGCACCGACGAGCATGAGCCCCGCCACCGCGGCGGCAACTGTGAACTTAGGAAGGTTGAAGGCCATGTCGGCATCCCATCGACTCTGTGCCGACCAAGTGGCGGCTTCGCCACCTCACCAGCACCAGGTGGCGCACAATTGAACTTCGATCGAACGATGGACGAAGCATGTGCCGTCGACCGGCCTGCGCGCGATCAACCACAGGCGTCCAGTCGGCCTCGATCTCTTCAGATGTGGGCACGGAGATCCAGTCAGGATGACTAGCAATTGAGCCACCCACGGGAAGCTCTCCCCGACCTCGACCTCGACCTCGACCCCGACCCCGACCCCGACTGCGACCCCGACCCCGACTGCGCATGAGACATGGGGACCCGACACCGAAGAGGCTTCCGGCCTCGGCGACATTCTCTCAATGTCGTGACCGTCTACTTCGACGGACGCGGGCGGCAATTCCGCCGCGACGCACCCCTTTTTGAGGAATCTGGGTTCCGCCCTCCAGCCGATCTTGGTCGCGGTTACGCCGCATGCCGCGCGGGGGGCGTCGACTATTCACCGATGCGCCACCAGGAGTTGGGGTGGCCACGCCACGATCGCTCCATGCCTGCTCGACTCCTCATCGCCGCGCCGGTCGCGGTTGTGCTCGCTCTTACGGCTGCCTTCGCGGCCGCTTCTCCGGCCGCTGTCGCCCGCCCAGCAATTCCGCCGGTGCCGCCCGCCGTTGTGACGACCGACATCGAGACGCCGGTGCTCTATGACGATGACGAAGGTGGCAACGCCTCGGGCGACGACCCCGCGATCTGGGTCGACCCGACAAAGTCGAGCAACTCCATGGTGATCGTGACGACCAAGGAGGGTGGGCTGCGCGTCTACGATCTTGACGCGCAAGAGCTGCAGTCCCTCCTTGCGCTTCCCGCGCCTCGCGCCGATGGCGTGAATGGCCGCTACAACAATGTCGACATCGCCTACGACCTCGACCTGGGTGAAGGGCCGGTCGACGTGGCTGTGGTCTCGGATCGCTACAACGATCAGCTGCGATTCTTCGCGATCGATCCGGCCGGTGCCGCTGCCGACTTGCCGCTGCGCGAGGTGACGGCACGGGAGCTTCCCTTCCTCTTCAGCGCTGACCGCAACGAGGTGGGCAGCGAGCAGACTGCGTACGGGTTGGCGGTGTGGCAGCCGACCGGACAATCCCCCGTGGCAGTGGTGACCCGAGAAGGACGCACGACACTCGCAACGGTGCCGCTGGTGTTGGGCGACGGAGTGGTCGGCTACGAGGGCGTAGCGACAACTCATTTCCCATCCTCCTTCCCGCTGCCGGACGACACGGTGTGGACGCCGTGCGAAGAGCCCGGCGTACAGCCCCAGCTCGAAGGCGTCAGCGTCGACCAGCGCACCGGCGTGTTGTATGCGGCCCAGGAGGACGTCGGACTGTGGTCGCTGCAACTGCCCCTCGGGTCTGGTGAGCCCACCCTGATCGACCGAGTGCGAGACTTCGGCATCCATGCGGAATACGACCCGGAATCGGAGGAGTGCACACCGATCGACCCCGAGGCGGCCGGCTTCGGTGGATCAGCCCTGGAAGCCGATGCCGAGGGCGTGGACATCTACTACGGCCCCGGCGTGACGGGGTACGTCATCGTCTCGAGCCAAGGCGACGACTCATACGCGGTCTATCGCACGCAGGGTCGCCACGAACACGTCGGCACCTTCCGCATCGCAGGCGTCGAAGGCATCGACGACGTGAACGGATCAGACGGTCTGGCGGTGACCAACCGCCCGGTGGGGAACTACGGGCGGGGCCTGCTCGTCACCCATGACGAGCCCGAAACCGGGCCCGACGTCGACAGCGAGCGAGACGCGACGAACTTCTCATACGTCTCCTGGGGAGACATCGCAGATCGTCTCAAGCTGAAAGTCAGCACGACCCGCGGCAACGATCCCCGGTTCGACTAAGTTCAACCCCAGGAACGTAGTCAAGGCGCCAACCAAAGGAGAAAGCCGCTTCCCGAGAACCTCGAGAAACGGCTTCCAACCTGCGCTTTCGCGTCGTTGCGGGGACAGGATTTGAACCTGCGACCTCTGGGTTATGAGCCCAGCGAGCTACCGAGCTGCTCCACCCCGCGGCACAAGAATCGACTCTAGCACGGGGCGGCTAAGGACGTCGAATCCAGGCGGCCCGAGCGCGGCGAGGTTGCTGCGGTGCACGGCATTGGCAAGGATGAGGCCATGGCCGCGAGCAGGGACACCGACCCCGACGACGACACCCACGACGGTGACAACGCCGCGGCCTCCGACGATGAGCGCGACGAGACGCCCAACGAGCGGTACGACCGCAACTGGCTCGAAGTGCTGCAGGAGCTCCGGGTGCTGCAGACGGGCACCCAGATCCTGACGGGCTTCCTCCTCGCGGTGGCATTCCAGCCGGCCTTCCAAGACCTGGACGAGGGGGAGCGCACGTTCTACCTCGTGCTTGTGGTCCTGGCCGCCCTGAGCACGATCGTGGCGCTGGCGCCCGTGTCGCTGCACCGCGCGCTCTTCCAGCAGCGCGCCAAGCGGAGCGTCGTCGCCTACGGGCACGCGGCCCTCATCACCGCCCTCGTCACCGTGTCGTTCCTGCTCGTCGGCGTCGCGGCGTTCATCTTCGACGTGGTCCTCGGCGACGCGGCATCCGTGGTCGCGGCGATCGTCCTCGGAGCGGTCGTCATCGCACTCTGGGTGATCGCGCCGATCGCGATACGCGCCCGCGTCGCGGTCGGACGGGGCCGGGGATGACCGCCGTCGCGATCGGGGTCGCACAGTTCGGCCCCACCGCGGGCGCTGCGGCGAACCTCGCGCTCATCGACGGCCTGCTCGCCAAGGCGGTGGAGCGCGGGGCCCGGCTCGTGCTCTTCCCCGAGTACTCGAGCTACTTCATCGACCCCTTCGACGAGACGCTGGCGCTGAACGCCGAGCACATCGACGGTCCGTTCGTCCAGGGCCTCGTGTCGCTCGCCGAGCGCCACGGCGTGCACGTGGTGGCGGGACTGCTCGAGCGCGGTCACGACGAGCGCCGTGTGCGCAACACCGTCGTGGCAGTCGATGCCACCGGCGTTCTGGCGAGCTACCGCAAGCTCCACCTGTACGACGCGTTCGGGCAGCGCGAGTCGGACTGGATCGAGGCCGGTGAGATCGCGCCGCCCGAGGTGTTCGAGCTCGACGGCCTGCGCTTCGGGCTCATGACCTGCTACGACCTGCGCTTCCCGGAGGTCGCGCGCACCCTCGCCGATGCCGACGTGGATGTCACGCTCGTCGCTGCGGAATGGGTGCGGGGCCCGCTCAAGGAGCACCACTGGCGCACGCTGCTGCACGCGCGCGCGATCGAGAACACGATGTACGTGGCCGCCGCCGACCACCCGCCGCCGCTCGGCATCGGCCACTCGATGATCGTGGACCCCCAGGGAGTGGAGATCGCCGCGGTCGGAACGATGACCGACGTCGCCGTCGCACATGTCGCGCGCGACGCGATCACGAACGTTCGGCGGGTGAACCCGGCACTGCGCCTGCGCCGGTTCCGCGTCGAGCCGAACTAGGGCCCCTTCGGCGCTCAGCCCGCGCGCAGCACCGACAGCCGGGATGCCGCGTCCTCGAGCACCTCGACGCGCTTGCACGCCGCGAACCTCACCAGGGTCGCGTACTCCGCCCGGCGCTCGGGCGTGACGAACGCCGTCAGGGGGATCGCCACAACGCCCGCGCGTGCGGGCAGCGCGCGGCAGAACTCGGCGGCATCCGTCGCGCCCAGGCCGGCGGCATCCGCCACGACGAAGTACGACCCCTGGGGGATGGAGACGTCGAAGCCTGCCGAACCCAGCCCGGCCACGAGCACGTCGCGCTTGCCCTGCAGTGTGGTTGCGATTCCGTCGAAGAACCCCCTGCCCAGGCGCAAGCCGGTGGCGATGGCGGGCTGGAAGGGCGAGCCGTTGACGTAGGTCAGGAACTGCTTCACCGTCAGCACGGCCGTCACGAGATCGGCGGGTCCCGAGACCCAGCCGATCTTCCAGCCGGTCGTCGAGAAGGTCTTGCCCGCGGAGGAGATCGTCAGCGTCCGCGCCCACGCGCCGGGCAGCGTGGCGATGGGCACGTGCGGGACGCCGAAGGTCAGGTGCTCGTAGACCTCGTCGGTCACGATGACGGCGTCGTGCTGGTGCGCGAGCCGCACGATCTCATCGAGCACCTCGCGGGCGAAGACCGCCCCCGTCGGGTTGTGGGGATCGTTCACCAGGATGATGCGGGTGCGGTCGCTGACGGCCGCCGCGAGCTGCTCGAGGTCGGGCTGGAAATCGGGCCAGCGGAGCGGGACCGTCCGCATCGTCGCGCCGGCGAGGGCGATGCACGCGGCGTATGAGTCGTAGTACGGCTCGAAGACCACGACCTCGTCCTCGGGCCCGTCGATGAGCCCGAGCAGCGTCGCCGCCAGGGCCTCCGTCGCGCCGGCCGTGACGATCACGTCGCGCCCGGGGTCGAGGTGCATCCCGTAGAACCGCTGCTGGTGCTCGGCGATCGCGTGCAGCAGATCCGGGATGCCGCGGCCGGGCGGGTACTGATTGACTCCGTTCGCGATCGCTTCGCGCGCGACCTCCAGGACCACCGCCGGACCGTCCTCGTCGGGGTACCCCTGGCCGAGGTTGATCGCGCCCGTCTGGGCCGCCAGGGCGCTCATCTCTGCGAAGATGGTCGGTGCCGCATCGCCCTCCGGCGAGAGCAGACCCGCCCCCGCCGCGGCACGCCTCCAGGCACCAGAGATCCCTCGCATCCCGCCCAGGGTACTCGCATAGGCGAATCCCATCCGCGTCATAAGAAATGCACAGACATGGGCGACACTCTGGGGGGAGCTTGTCAAAAGGAGCACTCATGACCGACACCCAGGGCGAAATCCCCGCCGAGAACCCTCAGACCCCCGCGACGCCCGACGACGGCCCCGCGACGCCCGACACTCCCGTCTCGTCCGCGCCGAGCCCCGACAGCGCGGCCCCGGCCGCGCCGGCCGCTCCCTCGTACCCGCCCGCCCCGCCGATGCCCGGCGGCGGCCCGGCCGCCCCGGCGCAGCCCGCAGCTCCGGCGCAGGTCCCCCCCGCGCAGTCCGCGACATGGGCGCGGCCCGCCGGCGACACGCACGCCTACCCCGGTCAGCAGACCGCCGCAGGACATCCCGCCCCGTCGGGTGAGGCCTTCGGCCTCACGCGGCCCACCGTTCCCCTCGACGGCACGCAGCCGGCCTACGCATGGGCGCCCACGGCTCCCACCGCGACGAGGACCGACGCCCAGAAGAACAAGGGCGCGGGAAAGATCGTCGGCTTGATCGTCGCCGCCGCGCTCGTCGGCGGTGCCGCCGGACTCGGCGGCGCCTACGCCGGCAACTCGCTGTGGGGCGGCCAGACGCAGACCCCCGCCGCGGCGCCCTCGGCGGTCACTGTCAACAACCCCGACGACGTCAATGCGACCACCGCGATCGCCTCGAAGGTGCTCCCCAGTGTCGTGACCATCGAGGTCTCGTCCGGATCGGCCGGCGGCAGCGGGTCGGGCGTCATCCTGAGCGCCGACGGCTACGTGGTGACCAACACGCACGTCGTCACACTCGACGGGGCATCCTCCGACGCGACGATCCGCGTCACGACGTCGGACGGACACCTCTACGATGCCAAGGTCGTGGGCCTCGACCCCGTCTACGATCTCGCGGTCATCAAGCTCGTGGATGCCGAAGGCCTGACCCCGGTCGAATTCGCGGACTCGTCCGACCTCAACGTCGGCTCGTCGACGGTCGCCGTGGGCGCCCCGCTGGGCCTCGCGAACACGGTCACCACCGGCATCGTCAGCGCCCTGAACCGCAGCATCGAGATCGCCTCGTCGGCCGTGCCCGACACCGGCGACGAGAGCGACCAGGGCGACGGTGGTCCGCAGCAGGAGGCCCCCGGCGAAGGCGGACCCTTCACCTTCGACATCCCCGGACGGGAGAACTCGCCGACCGCGCCGACCGAGTCCATCTCGATCTCTGTCATCCAGACCGACGCGGCGATCAACCCGGGCAACTCCGGTGGCGCGCTCGTCGACGGCGACGGCAAGCTCATCGGTGTCAACGTCGCGATCGCCACGGCCGGCTCCTCGAGCCAGTCCGGCTCGATCGGCGTGGGCTTCTCGATCCCGTCGAACGTCGTGCAGCGCGTGACCGACGAGATCATCGAGAACGGCAAGGCGACGCACGGTCTGCTCGGCGCCAACGTCAGCGCGGCGAGCGCGGTGGAGGGCTCCACGATCGCGGGGGCCTACATCGCCGCCGTGTCCGACGGCGGAGCCGCAGCGACGGCGGGCCTGCGGGAGGGCGACGTCGTCACCGAGTTCAACGGCGTGCCGATCACCGACCAGGTCGACCTCACGGCACAGGTGCGTGCCGCCGCCGCCGGCAGCGACGCCACCCTCACCTACGTGCGCGACGGCAAGTCGACCACGGTCGATGTGACCCTCGGCGCGCTCGGAGAGTAGCCCAGGATCAGGACGCCGCCCCGCGATAGGCTCGCGGGGTGGCGTCCTTCTCGTTCGGCGCGGGCAACGCGCAGAAGCTCGTCCGCATTCCGCTGTATGCGCTCGGCCGCCTCGCCACCCTGTTCATTCCGCGCCGCCCGGGCGCGTGGGCGTTCGGCTGCGGGGCCGGCATCGGTGACGGGGCGCTCGCGCTGTGGGAGCTCGTCGCCGACCAGGGCCACACCGACGCGATCTGGCTCACCGGCTCGCCGCGCGAAGCAGCGGATGCCGCGGCGCGCGGCATCCCGAGCGCCGACAAGCACTCGCTCCAAGGCTTCTGGCGCACGGCGCGCGCCGGGGTGGTCGTGGTCACGCACGGCTTCGGCGACGTCAACCGCTACGCGGTCTCGGGATCGTTCCTCGTGCAGCTCTGGCACGGCATTCCGCTGAAGCGGATCGGCCTGGACTCGCCCGAGACCGTGCGCAGCGGCATCCTCCCCGGCTCGCGCTTGGTGAGGACCGCGCTCGCGACGATGTATCGCGGCGCCACCCGGCGCATTCACGTGATCCCGGCCGCATCGCACCTCGCACGCGGCCGCCTCGAGTCGGCGTTCGCGCTCGCCGATGACCGCGTTCCGGTGACGGGGGAGCCCCGGGTGGACGTGCTGTCGCTGGGGACGGAGCAGGAGCGCCGGGCCACCGCGCGGGCGATGGTCGCGTCCCTCGTCGGCGGGATCCCGAACGGCGCCAGGCTCGTGCTGTACGCGCCCACGTGGCGCGACGGCGAAGCCGACCCGGCCGTTCCGACCGCGGGCGAGTGGGCGGCGCTCGTCGCGACGCTCGAGCGGCGCGACGCGGTGCTGCTGGTGCGTTCCCACCCGCTCGGCGCGGGGGAGTACGCACCGCCGATCGACACCGATCGGGTGCGGATGCTGGGCAGCGGCATCCTGCCCGATGTCACGCCCGTGCTGCCCGCGATCGACGTGCTCGTCACCGACTATTCCTCGCTCGCCTTCGACGCCGCGCTCGTTCCGCTGCCCGTCGTGTACCTCGCCCCGGACGTCGCCGCCTACGCCGCGCGGCGCGGCTTCTATGGCGCATACACGGATGTCGCGGGCCCCGACTACGCGACGGCCTGGCCGGAGGCGACCGCCCAGCTCGATGCCGTGCTCGGCGACGAGGTCGTGTGCGCGGAGCGCACGAAGCGCTCGGTGCGGCTGAGTGCGCGGGTGCACGCGCACCGCGACGGCGGCAACACGCGGCGGGTGTACCGTGCCATCATGTCTCGGGCCGGCGCCGCCGCCGGCCTCTCGAAGGGAGCCCCATGACCCACGCCCGATTCACGACGGACGGCACCCCCGCCCTGGTCGTCGAAGGGGATGGGCCGGCGCCGGAAGCGGCGCAGCTCGCTGGCCCGCGGGCGAGGTCGGCGGGCGAGGTGTCCGAAGTCGGGGCCGGGTGGAGCGTGAGCTTCCCCCTGGAGGCGTCGCGCTGGGGCGGACCGCGCCTCGCGCTGCCCTCCGGCGCCTACGACGTGCGGATCGACGGCGCCGCCGTGGCGGGGACCCTTCCCCTCACCGGAACCTTGCCCCTCACCATGCTCGGGACCCTCCGCGCAGAACTCGACGGTGCGACGCTGCACATCGGCCCGCCGATCGATCCGGCCTACGACTCCGGGGAGGGGCAGGACGCCCTCGAGCGCCGCTACGTCGCGCAGTCCGGCGCGCTTGAGAACGCGGTCTTCTTCGAGAGCTTCTACGGTCGCAACGCCAGCTGCAATCCCTACGCGATCGATCGGGAGCTCAGCGCCCGCGCGCCGGGCGTGACCCGCTACTGGAGCGTCGTCGACCTGTCGGTGCAGGTGCCCGACGGGGCGATCGCCGTGGTCGAGGGCAGCCCGGCGTGGTGGCGGGCACGCGGTGCGTCGCGTCTCATCGTGGTCAACGACTGGTTGCGCCGCCGCTTTTCCCGCCGCCCCGGGCAGAAGGTCGTGCAGACCTGGCACGGAACCCCGCTCAAGCGTCTGGCCCTGCATCGGCCGGGCTTCGACCCGCGGCGGATGGCGGCCGTCGTGCGGGAGTCGCGGCGGTGGGACGTGCTTCTGGCCCAGAACCCCTACGCCGCCGGCATCCTGCGCCGCGCCTACGCCTTTCTCACGCGGCCGATCTGGATCGAGGGATACCCCCGCAACGACGTCCTGGTCACCGGCGACGGGTCGGCGATCCGCCGGATGCTGGGCATCGGCACGGACGAGCGCGTGCTGCTCTACGCCCCGACCTGGCGCGACGACCGCTCCGAGATCGTCGACTTCATCGACCCCGCGGCGCTCGCCGCCGCGACCGATTCGGTCGTCCTGGTGCGTGGCCACTCGCGGACGTTGCAACCCGGGCGCGACACCGGGGGTCCTCGCGTCATCGATGTCACCGGCTTCCCCGACACGTCGCAGCTGCTGCTCGCCGCCGATGCGCTGATCACGGACTACTCGTCGGTGATGTTCGACTTCTCGGTGACGGGCAAGCCGATGTACTTCCTGGTGCCCGACATGGAGCACTTCCGCGGCGCGCTGCGCGGGTTCTATTTCGACCTCGCCGCGCACGCGCCCGGCCCGGTCGTTCGCACGCAGGACGAGCTGGTCGATGCGCTCCGCGCCGACGATCGCGGGGCCCATGCGGAGGCCTACTCCGCGTGGCGGGCGAAGTTCAATGCGCGGGATGACGGTCACGCCGCCGAACGCGTCGTCGCACGGCTGCTCGATCAGGGCTTCATCGAGCGGGGATTCATCGACCAGGGCGTCATCGACCGGGGCTTCATCGAGCGCTGAGGCGGCACGAGGGCCGCGGCTCAGGGCAGGGGCGTGTTCCGGTCGCCGAGGCGGCTCGTGTCGACGGTGTGGTGCGCGCCCCGCACGAGGCCGCCGAGAAAGCCGACGCCCCACGTGAGATGGATCGTGGGCAGCACGGCGAGCGTCCAGAGCTTGTCGCGCCATCCCTTGCCGCCCCCCAGCCCGAGGCCCACGACGAGCACGAGCAGCGCATATGCGATCACCGGAAGATAGACGAGAGAGGCGAGGAGTGACCACCATCCGGTCAGCGCGCCGGTGGCCTGAAGCAGGCCGCACACGAGACTGAGGACGATCGCCGCGACGAGCGCCGGGGGGGCGAAGAACCGCGCGGAGTTGCGCCGGCCGTAGCGGCGCACGAGCTCGCCGCGCCACGTGCCCGTGGCATGGAACTGACGGGCCAGGCGGGCCCAGCTTTCCCGGGGCCAGTACGTGACGGCGAGGGACGGGTCGAACCACACGCGGTACCCGGCGGAGCGGATGCGGAGGTTGAGTTCCCAGTCCTCGCCGCGGCGGATGGACTCGTCGAACAGCCCCACCTCGTCGAGCACCGCGCGGCGCATGACGCCGAGGTATGCCGACTCCGCTTCGCCCTCGTGGGTGCCGCTGTGGTACGCGCCGCCGCCGAGGCCGATCGGGGAGTTGTAGGCCCGCGCGACCGCGCGCTGGAAAGGGGTCCGCCCATCGGCGCGCATGACGCCGCCGACGTTCGCCGCGCGCGTGCGGGCGAGCGTCGCGAGAGCTCGCTCCGTGTAGTCCGGCGCGAGCTCGGAGTGAGCGTCGACGCGGATGATCGTGGGCAGGGTGCTCGCCCGGATGGCGATGTTCAGCCCGATCGGGATGTCGGCCGCCGGGTTGTGCGCGAGCGTGATCCGGGGGTCTTCGGCGGCCAGGCGCTCGGCGAGCTCGGTCGTCCCGTCGGTCGAAGGGCCGAGGGCCAGCACGAGCTCCGTCGGTCCATCGACCCGCTGCGCGAGCGTGGTCTCGACGGCGCGCTCGAGGTACCGCCGCTCGTTCAGCACCGGCATCACGAACGATACGCCCGCGCCTTCGGCGACCATGGGCGCGTCCCTGCGCCCAGAGTCGTCGACATTCACTCATCGATCATGTCACGCGCCTAAGCTTGGCCGGGTGGGACTGGTCTCGGACGCGCGGAAAGCCGTCGCCCTCGTGCGACGGGCGGTAGCCTCCCGGTCGGCGGCGCGGAGCGTTCGGCAGACGCTCGCGGCCGGCCCGCCGCATCCGCTGCACCACTACAAGGTCGCGGTCTACTTCGCCGACGGCGCGGTCAACATGTACCAGATGCGCCAGTGGTACAAGCCGTTGGCCGAGCTGGCGAAAGCGTGGCCCGTCGTCGTGCTGTCACGGGTCGCCACCGGCGCGCAGGCACTCCTGGCGGAGGATGCGCCTCCCGTGGCGTTCGTCCCGACGGTGCGCGACCTCGAAAGGTTCATCTCGGAGCAGGACATCAGGGTCGTGCTGTACGTCAATCAGAACACCCGCAACTTCCAGATGTTCCGGTACGGCCGGCGGTGGCACGTCTTCATCAACCACGGCGAGTCCGACAAGATGTACATGACCACGAACCAGTACAAGGCGTACGACTACGCCTTCGTCGCCGGGCAGGCCGCGCGCGATCGCCTGTCGCGGGTGCTGTGGGACTACGACGTCGATCGGCGCACGATCGAGATCGGGCGCCCGCAGGCCGACCACTACTCCGGGGTGCTGCCGTACACCCCTGACGAGCGCACCGTCGTGCTGTATGCCCCCACGTGGGAAGGCGACCGCCCGTCGGCCCACTACGGCTCGATCCTCACCCACGGCGAGGCCCTCGTGCGGGCGCTGCTGGCAACGGGGACGCACCGCGTGATCTACCGCCCGCATCCGCGCAGCGGCGTCGTCAACCCGGAGTACGGTGCCGCCAACCAGCGGATCATCTCCGCCCTGGCTGCGGCGAACGCGACCGACGCGTCGGCCCGCCACGTCTTCGACGACGGGCCCGAACTCGGGTGGCAGCTCGCCGCAGCCGACGTCGCGATCGTCGACATCTCCGCGATGGTCTACGACCGGCTCGCCGCAGGCAGACCGCTCATGGTCACCCGGCCGGCCGACCCGCTCGCGTCCGTCGACACCCACGGGTACCTGCAGGCATGCGAGTGGCTGGATGCCGCATCCGCCCGCTCGATCGTGTCGGCTCTCGCCCGGGTCATGGGTGACGACGCGGCGACCGCCCGCCTCACCCAGTGGGTCACGCACTACTTCGGCGACACGTCCCCGGGGGCGGCGACGGCGAAGTTCCACGCCGCGATCGACGGCCTCATGGCCGACTGGGATCGGTGGCACGAGAAGGCGCTCGCCGGGGGCGAGGAGGACGAGCCCGAAGGCGACGAAGCCGAGTTCGACGACTCCGAGCCGGAGCTCAGCCCGGGCCGATGAGGCGCGTGATCGCCGCGAGCGGGATCGAGATCCAGGTCGGCCGGTTGCGCGACTCGTAGATGGCTTCGTAGACCGCCTTGTCGAGTTCGAGCGCGTCGAGAAGCCGTCGGGTGGCGCCGAGATCGGCTCCGGATGCCTCGGCATAGCCCGCCAGGAAGCTCCGGCGGGCCGCACGCGCCCACTCCTGCACAGACTCCCGCGAGCGGTCGGGCCGATCCAGCCGGATGGAGCCCGCGACGTAGTCGAACGAGCGCAGCATCCCCGCGACGTCGCGGAGCGCGAGGTCGGGGCGGACGCGCTCGATCATCGGCCGCATGGGCTCGCCCTCGAAGTCGAGCAGCACCCACCCGCGGCCGGGGACGAGAATGACCTGCCCGAGGTGGTAGTCGCCGTGGATGCGCTGGAGGGCCGGCCAGGCGTCCTCCGCCGCCCGCAGGTAGACGGACTCGATCGCTTCCTCGCTCGTGGCGAGTTCGGGAACCTCGGCGATCGCGGTCGTGAGCCTGCGGCGCCACGTGTCCCGAATGCCGTCGCGGTCCTCCGCGGTGCAGTCGTGGATCGGAAACAGCCCGGAGAGCGCGACGTGCACTTCGGCCGTCGCGACCCCGAGGGCGTGTGCGCGGTCGGAGAAACCCTCGCCGTCGGCCGCGGCCTGAAGGGCGACGCGCCACGCGTCCTCCACGTCGGGGAAGAACTCCTGGGCGAACGCGAGTGAGCCCTTCATGGATGCCCGGCCGTCGACCGGGTCGGGCCACTCGCCCTCGACCGACCCGATCGTCCGTGGTACGCGCGAGGATCCCGCCCCGGCGAGCGCCGTCTGCAGCTCGATGTCGGGGTTCAGGCCGGGATGGACCTGCCGGAACACCTTGCAGATGACGGGCACGCTCATGCCGTCGTTCGGGCGGTAGATGATGCTCGTGTTCGACTGTTCGCCCGCGATGACGGCGGCGACCACCTCCTGCGCGACGGGCGGCGCCGATGGCACGGGAACGCCGCGGGCGAGCGTCCGCGAGCCACGGCCCTCACCGCCTCGTGAGGTCATGCGCAGCAGGGCGGCGGCGTACGCGGGATCGAACGGGCCGTCGATGAGCGTGGTTCCGGGTTCGGGGTTGCCGATGACGTGGGCCGCGGCGGGGTCGGCCGAAGACGTCGCGCGGGCCACCACAGGCACCTGGTACGTGACGGGGGGAAGCGAGCCCTCGTCGGCGACGAGGTAGGTACGGATCCGGATGCCGGCAGCGGGCGCGCCGGAAGCGGGCGCGCCGGAATCGATCGGGAAGTCCCACGAGGCCACGAAACGGAGGGTCGGGTTCCGGCCCTTCGCGGCGTACCAGCGCTGCCTGGGCATCCAGGCCGCCAGGCACGCCAGTGTGCTGTCCATGGCCTGAGACTATTGCCGCGCCGCGCGGGCGTCGACGGTGTCTGCAAGCGCTTGCAGATTCGGTTCCGAGCTGTGGCCAGGAGCGAGGGCGGACGAAAACGGGTCGTGTGACCTGACGCGTTTCATTTCGTGTCGTCGTCCGCACGTCGTCGAAACCCTCCTCGCTGGAATCGGTCGCACCACTCCCTCACGATCTGGGTTGGCCGAGCCGATCACGCCACGTCGGAGGTGGCACCCGGCGGCACCGCATCAGGGTGAGCTGTCGGGGGCGGCGGATCCCACGACCAGCGCAGTGGCGATCTCGAGCTCAGTTGGACCGACCCTCATCCGCGACGAAATGGTCGATGTGGTGTGCCTCGCAGTACGACGCGGGCATCGCGCATTCGGGGAACATGCATCCGCCGTCGCGCACCGCGAGGGCGATCCGCTGCTTCGCGCTGAAGAGCCGACTCTCGCGACCGAGACGCAGCGGATTCCCGAACGGGTCGACGGTGACAGTCCGCCCGCCCGATGTGCAGAGCGTTCGATCGACGACCGAACCGGGCAAGGTCTCGCCGCCGTCCTCCGTGCCGATTCGCGCTCATCGGAGTCCACGAACCGTGGACCGCCGCGCCGAGGTCGCATGAACGCATCCACCATGGCCCGCAACCAGGCGGCGCCCTCGTCGTCGAGCACCAGGTGCGCGCGGTGCTGGCCGTGGTCGTCTGCCCACATGCGGAACGACCGCGCTTCGTAGCGTCGGGCGAAGCGATCGGCGGCACCGTCGGGGTCGAGGCGGTCGCGAACCTGACGTGCCCCACGCAGCAGTTCCTCCGGAGTGCAACGCGGGGCCTCGGCCATGAGCTGTTCAGCGGCCAGGGACCAGACCGCCCGCCATTCGGCGGATCGCGCCTCGGTGCTGTCCATCGAAGCTCCAGTGTCGAAGTTATCTTCTACGGAAGCGGAGGCGCTCCCGTGGTCGCCAATGCTAGGCGGCTCGCCGAGTCCTCTGAGGATCGCGTCATGCTGCGCGGGCGTCAGGGCCCCACCCAGCAGGCCTGCCCGCAACGGTTCGTGCCACGGGAGGCGCGAACCGTCGGAAGGTTCCGTGCCACCGCCGTCAGTGGCTCGGGTGGTGTGGACTGTTGGCTTCCCTCGAGGAGCGACTCGCCGAGCCGCACGCTGCGCGCGGCGTCGCCCTTGGATGCGCCCGTGATCGATTGCACGAGCGCGACCGGGGAACGATGTCCGCGTGTCTGCGCCAGCCCGCCGTGACCATGGTCGCGCGTCGATCGAGCTGCCGCCACGCCAGCCGTCGACACCAGGAGTCGCTGTGCAGCGTTGACGATCGCGGACGCCCGCGCCATCACCTCGAGGACCGAAGCGTCGCTCAGCATCCGGGCGCCTTCGCTCGATCCGGAGGCATCGACGTCGATCTCGGGTACTCGCGCAACCCTGCGACGAGGTCGCTGAGCTCGGAGATGAACGCCATGATTCATGATATCAAGGACGTGCGACATTAGCAACTATGTTCGAGAAAGCTCTTGCACCGTCGAGTCGAGCTCTCACACCACGATGACGGTCATGACCTCGTCGCCGTAGTCGTTGATGACCTGGACTGCGATCTTGCCCGATGCCGGACGATCGAACGGCATCGAGACCGTGCGATAGAGCGTGCCCCCGTGGCCGCGATGCCCCCAGGGTTGCGGTCCGGGAACCGCACCGGCGATCCCATCGTCGCCAGACCTTCCGCTGGGACCCGAGGTGATGAACAATCGCAAAGACAGTGAAACGCGAGCGAACTGCGCACACCCGACGATCACAAGGTCAGCAACGAAGGATGGGAGCCGATATGGCGATCGTACGAGCCGCCATCACGCAGACGACATGGACCGGCGACAAGGAGTCCATGATCGCGAAGCACGAGGGCTTCGCACTCCAGGCGAAGGAGCAGGGCGCGCAGGTGATCTGCTTCCAAGAGCTCTTCTACGGGCCCTACTTCGGCATCACGCAAGACAAGAAGTACTACGCCTACGCTGAGCCCGCCGACGGGCCGATCGTGCAGCGCTTCGCGGCCCTCGCGAAGGAGCTCGAGCTGGTCATGGTGCTCCCGATCTACGAAGAGGACCAGCCGGGCGTCTACTACAACACGGCCGTCGTGGTCGATAGCGACGGCACGATCCTCGGCAAGTATCGCAAGCACCACCTGCCGCATCTCGACAGGTTCTGGGAGAAGTTCTATTTCCGCCCGGGCAACCTCGGCTACCCGGTGTTCCAGACCGCGGTCGGTCCCATCGGCGTGTACATCTGCTACGACCGTCACTTCCCAGAGGGATGGCGGGAGCTCGGCCTCAACGGCGCTCAGATCGTGTTCAACCCCAACGCGACGAAGCCCGGCCTGTCGAACCGGCTGTGGGAGCTCGAGCAGCCGGCGGCCGCCGCGGCAAATGGCTACTTCGTTGCCGCGCCCAACCGCGTCGGCCGGGAGGACAACGAGTACGGCGACCTCGCTGTGACGTTCTACGGCAACAGTCAGTTCGCCGATCCCCAGGGCAACATCGTGGGCGGCTACGGCAGCGGCGAGAGCGAGGAGGTCGTCATCCGCGACCTCGACATGGACATGATCCGCGCCGTGCGCGACGATTGGCAGTTCTACCGCGATCGCCGGCCCGACTCGTACACCTCGATCCCGAAGCCATGATCTCGATACGCGCTTCGCGCTACTCGATCCCCACTTACTCGATACGCGCTTCGCGCTACTCGATCCCCGATTACTCCTTACGCGCTTCGCGCTACTCGATCACCGATATCTCGATACGCGCCGCGCGCTACTCGATCACCGAATAGGAGGATCCGATGGCAACGACACTTCTCACCGGCGGGACGGTCGTCAGCGCGACCGGGCGCGTGCGGGCCGACGTCCTCGTCGACGGCGAGCGCATCGTGGCCGTGCTCGAGCCGGGGTCCCAGCTGCTGGGCACCGACCTCGCGGCATCCGTCGACACCGTTCTCGACGCGACGGGCAAGTTCGTCATCCCGGGCGGCATCGACGCGCACACGCACATGGAACTGCCCTTCGGCGGCACCGCGGCCTCCGACACGTTCGAGACCGGCACCCGCGCGGCGGCGTGGGGCGGCACCACCACGATCATCGACTTCGCGGTGCAGAAGTACGGTGAGCGCGTCCAGGACGGGCTCGCGGCCTGGCACGCGAAGGCCGACGGAAACTGCGCGATCGACTACGGGTTCCACCAGATCATCGGTGGCGTCGACGCCGCCGCGCTCGCCGCGATGCCCGGGTTGATCGACGAGGGCATCACGAGCTTCAAGCTGTTCATGGCCTATCCGGGCGTCTTCTACTCCGACGACGCGCAGGTGCTCCGTGCCATGCAGGTCTCGCGCGAGACCGGGTTGCTGACGATGATGCACGCCGAGAACGGGCCGGTCATCGACGTGCTCGCCGAGCAGCTCATCGCCGAAGGCAAGACCGATCCGTACTTCCATGGCATCGCCCGCGCGTGGCAGATGGAGGAGGAGGCGACGCACCGATCGATCATGCTCGCGAACCTCACGGGTGCGCCCCTGTACGTCGTGCACGTCAGCGCCAAGCAGGCCGTCGAGCAGATCGCCACGGCCCGCGACCGCGGTCAGAACGTGTTCGGCGAGACGTGCCCGCAGTACCTCTACCTCTCGCTCGAGGAGCAGCTCGGCGCCTCCAGCCCGGAATTCGGGCGGTTCGAGGGTGCCAAGTGGGTGTGCTCGACCCCGCTCCGCTCGCGGGCGGAGGGGCACCAGGACTCGATGTGGCAGGCGCTGCGCACGAACGA
>NZ_DATMIO010000217.1:0-3741 GCF_035554235.1 Microbacterium sp.
GGACGAGGTCCGCCAGCTTGCCGGGCTCGACCGAGCCGACGTGGGCGTCGATGCCGTGGCCGATCGCCGGGTTGATCGTGTACTTGGCGACGTACCGGCGGGCGCGCTCGTTGTCCGCGGGCTCCGAGCTGCCGAGCGGGCCGCGGCGGTGCTTCATCACGTGCGCCACCTGCCATGTGCGGGTGATCACCTCGCCGATCCGGCCCATCGCCTGGGCGTCCGACGAGGTGATCGACAGCGCGCCCATGTCGTGCAGGACGTCCTCGGCGGCGATCGTCGTGGCGCGGATCCGGGACTCCGCGAACGCGAGGTCCTCCGGCACCTGGGGGCTCAGGTGGTGACAGACCATCAGCATGTCGAGGTGCTCGGCGACGGTGTTGACGGTGTGCGGCAGGGTCGGGTTCGTGGAACCGGGGATCACATTGGGCAGCCCTGCGATCGAGAGGATGTCGGGAGCGTGACCGCCGCCGGCGCCCTCGACGTGGAACGCATGGATCGACCGTCCGCCCATCGCCGCGATCGTGGACTCGACGAATCCCGCCTCGTTCAGCGAGTCCGAGTGCAGCGCGACCTGCAGCCCCCAGTCCTCGGCCGCGCGCAGGGACGCGTCGATCGCGGCCGGGGAGGAGCCCCAGTCCTCGTGCACCTTGTAACCGGCGGCGCCCGCGAGCGCCTGCTCCTTCAGCGCGGCCATCGAGACCGTATTGCCCTTGCCGAGCAGCAGGACGTTGATGGGCAGAGGATCGAGTGCCCGGTGCATGGCTGACAGATGCCACGCTCCGGGCGTGACAGTCGTGGCCTTGGATCCTTCCGAAGGCCCCGTGCCGCCGCCCACGATCGTGGTGATCCCCGTGGCGAGGGCCTCGTGGATCTGCGAGGGGGAGAGCAGGTGGACGTGCGAGTCGATGGCGCCTGCGGTGACGATGCGTCCCTCACCCGAGATGACATCGGTGGACGGCCCGATCATCATGTCGACGCCGTCGCTGATGTCGGGATTGCCCGCGTGTCCGATTCCGACGATGCGACCATCTCGGATGCCGATATCGGCGCGGATGATGCCCCACCAGTCCAGGATGATCGCGTTCGTGATGACGGTGTCGAGGGCGCCCTCCGCTCGCGTCGTCGTCGCCTGCGCCATGGACTCGCGGATCGACTTGCCGCCGCCGAAGACGGCCTCCTCGCCGCCGACGGTGAGGTCGCGCTCGATCTGGATCCACAGATCGGTGTCGCCCAGGCGCACTTCGTCCCCCACCGTGGGCCCGTAGATCGCCGCGTACCGCGATCGGTCAAGCCACACCATCGAGCAGCTCCTGTCCGTCGGTCTTGATCTGGATGCCGGGAACCCGACGCGCTCCGCGCAGTGTCACGGCGTCGAGCTCCCGCGATGCGCCCGGCTCGAAGCGCTGCGACGTCCCGGCGGCGATGTCGAGGCGGAACCCGTGTGCGAGCGCACGGTCGAACTCCAGTGCTCCGTTCACATCAGGGAGGTGGATGTGAGAGCCGATCTGGATCGGGCGGTCGCCTGTGTTCACGAAGACGAGCCGGATGCGCTCGGCCCCGGTGCGATCGGCGTTGAGCTCGATGCGCCCGGGTCGGATCCGGTAGGCGCCAGGGCCATCGGAGGAAGCGGATGCCACGGCGACTCCTCAGTCGATCGGGTGGTGGACGGTGACGAGCTTGCGGCCATCGGGGAACGTCGCCTCGACCTGCACATCGGCGAGCATCTCAGGAACGCCTGGCAGCACTTGATCACGCCTGAGGACGGTACGGCCCTCCTGCATCAGCTCGGCGACGCCACGTCCCTCTCGTGCTCGTTCGATGACCCAGCACGAGAGCAGCGCGACGGTTTCGGGGTGGTTGAGAAGGATGCCCCGTTCGAGCCGGTCGCGCGCGACCATGGCTGCGACCGACAGCAGGAGCTTCTCGGTTTCGGCGGGAGTGAAGTGCATTCGGGCCTCCGGCGGGTGATGTCAGAAGTGTGTCATATCGGGAACTTTGATCGGAGGTTCCCGCGCCCCCAGCTCACCGCAATTGTTCGCTAAGTCCCGGAAATTCAGCCAACTCGCCCCGAAGTCCGGTGAACGATTAACAGAATCGGAACAATCGAGAAATGTCAGAGCAATGTCACGGTCCCATGCTGGCAACTACCGCAGCAGTCGACGATCACTTTCGTCGTCCCAAACCGGCAACGAGGCCCGAGACCATCCGGCATCGAGAACGCACGTATCACCGGCCCACCCCCTGCTCCACGCCCTGATTCGCCGATCAGCCCGTTCCGCCACATCATCGGCACGCCTTCCTTCGGCGTGCTCCGAAGCCGTGGCGGTGCGACGGCATCATTCGGCGTGCCTGCAGGACGCACCACTCACCCGAGAATGCATCACCCTGCATCACAGAAACGGAGATCCACATGATTACGACACGGACTCGAAGGGGGCGCAGCCTGCTGGCCGTTCCCGCCCTCGCCGCGGCGACAGCCCTCGTGCTCGCGGGCTGCGGCTCCCGCGCCGGCGACGCCGCAGAGCCGAGCGCATCCGGCGCCGCGACGTCCGAAAGCTGCATCGACACATCCGGCGACACGATCAAGCTCGGGTTTCTCAACTCGCTCACCGGCGGTATGGCGATCTCCGAGAAGACCGTCTCCAACGTGCTGCACATGGCCGCAGACGAGATCAACGCCGACGGCGGCATCCTCGGCAAGCAGATCGAGTACATCCAGGAAGACGGCGCCACCGACTGGCCGACCTTCGCGGAGAAGACGGAGAAGCTGCTCACCCAGGACTGTGTCGCCGCGATTTTCGGTGGCTGGACCTCTTCGTCCCGCAAGGCCGTCAAACCGGTCGTCGAAGAGCACAATGGCCTCTTCTTCTACCCGGTGCAGTACGAGGGCCTCGAGGCCTCGCCGAACATCTACTACACCGGTGCTACCACGAACCAGCAGATCCTCCCGGCGATGGACTACCTCGCTTCCCAAGGGGTGAAGACGCTCTTCCTGGCGGGCTCCGACTACGTCTTCCCGCGCACCGCGAACGCGATCATCAAGCTGTACGCGGCAGAGCTCGGCATCGAGATCGTCGGCGAGGAGTACGTGCCCCTCGACAAGGACGACTGGACCACCCAGGTGTCGAAGATCGTCGCCGCGGACCCGGACTTCATCTTCAACACGATCAACGGGTCGTCGAACGTGGGCTTCATCAAGGCCTACTACGACGCAGGGCTCACCCCCGAGACGACGCCCATCATCTCGGTGTCGATCGCCGAAGAGGAGGCCCCGGCGATGGGTCATGAGGTCACGGGCAACTACGCATCGTGGAACTACTTCCAGTCGCTCGACACCCCCGCGAATGCCACGTTCATCGAGGACTGGAAGGCCTACCCGGGCAGCAGTGGAGTGACCTCCGACCCGATGGAGGCCGCGTACATCTCGCTCTACCTCTACAAGGAGCTCGTTGAAGCGGCCGGTTCGTTCGAGGTCGACGATGTGAATGCTGCCGCTGCGGCGGGAGGCATCAGCTTCGCCGCACCGGAGGGCACCGTCACGCTGGACGGGGAGAACCACCACATCTCCAAGGAGGGTCACATCGGAAGGATCAACGCCGAGAACCAGTTCGACATCGTCTGGTCATCGGATGGTCCCATCACTCCCGACCCGTTCCTCGAGGGGTACGACTGGTTCCCCGCCGACGTGCGAGATGCCCTCGTGGCATCCGCGGGCTGACCCTATACGGGACGCGGGGTTTC
>NZ_DATMIO010000218.1:0-13273 GCF_035554235.1 Microbacterium sp.
GATCAGCTCGACCAGCGACCAGCCGAACAGGCCGAGGTCGTCATTCTCGCCGGCCCGTTGAGCGGCGGCGAGCGCGGCTTCGTCACGCTGGAGGACCTCATCGAGGAACTCGTGGGCGAGATCGCCGACGAGTACGACCCCCGTTCCGAGGAGGTCGTCGAAATCGACCCCGGCCGGTACCGGGTCAGCGCACGGCTGCCGCTCGACGAGGTCGGCGACCTGTTCGGCATCGAGCTCGAGGACGACGACGTCGATTCGGTCGGCGGCCTGCTCGGCAAGGCGCTGGGCAGGGTGCCGCATCCGGGCGCGACGGTCGAGGTCGAGGGCCTCATCCTGACCGGCGGCGCCGCGCGCGGCCGCGGTCGCGGTCTCGCGACGGTGTTCGTCGAGCGCGGCGAGAGCCTTCTCGCCGCGGAAGAGGCTTTCAAGGGAGACAACCATGGATGATGCGGCGACCGACGACACCAGCCCGCGATGCGGGTTCGCGACCTTCGTCGGACGGCCGAACGTGGGAAAGTCGACGCTCACGAACGCGCTGGTCGGCGAGAAGGTCGCCATCACGAGCGACAAGCCGCAGACCACCCGCCGGGCCATCCGCGGCATCCTGAACCGCCCCGCCGGGCAGCTGATCATCGTCGACACCCCCGGCATCCACAAGCCGCGAACCTTGCTCGGCGAGCGGCTGAACAGCCTCGTCGAACAGGTGCTCGGAGACGTCGACGTCATCGGCTTCTGCGTGCCCGCCAACGAGAAGGTGGGTCCCGGTGACCGGCGGATCGCCGAGTCGCTCGACGGCTACCGACGCACCAAGAAGGTCGCGATCGTCACCAAGACGGATGCCGCCTCGCGCGAGGAGGTCACCGCACGCCTGCTCGAGGTCGACGCGCTCCGCGACGACTGGGACGCCGTCATCCCGCTCTCCGCGCTCACACGCGTGCAGCTGGACGTGCTGACCGACGAGCTGCTCGGGCTCATGCCCATAAGCCCCCCGCTGTACCCCGGCGATGTCGTCACCGATGAGTCCCTCGACGACAGGATCGCCGAGATCATCCGAGAGGCAGCCCTCGAGGGCGTGCGCGACGAGCTCCCGCACTCCATCGCGGTCACGATCGAGGACATCTCGCAGCGCGAGACCGGTTCGATGACCGACATCTTCGCGAACGTCGTGGTCGAACGCGACAGCCAGAAGGCGATCATCATCGGCCACAAGGGGTCACGCCTGCGGGATGTCGGTGCGCGCGCACGCGCGCAGATCGAGCCCCTGCTCGGCACGAAGGTGTTCCTTTCGCTGCGCGTACGCGTGGCGAAGGAGTGGCAGCGCGATCCGAAGCAGCTCGGCCGCCTGGGGTTCTGACCCGGCGCGCGCGGCATCCTGGTACCATCGATGCATGCGCTTCGGCCGACTCCTTCTTAGTCGCCGCGACGAGTCCTCGTTCTAGGGCCTTCCTCGTCGCGGAGCTTGATGTCGGCCCGCCTCATCTGACGAGAGAACGAGCGAACCCATGGACAATTCACAGAAGACCTCCGGCATGCCGATCCATAAGTACCGGCCGTACCACGAGCAGCTGAGGGTCGAGCTTCCCGACCGCACGTGGCCCGGCAACCGCATCACGACAGCGCCGCGCTGGTGCGCCGTCGACCTGCGCGACGGCAATCAGGCCCTGATCGACCCGATGAGCCCCGAGCGCAAGCGCATCATGTTCGACCTCCTGGTGAGCATGGGCTACAAAGAGATCGAGGTCGGATTCCCGTCGGCCAGTCAGACGGACTTCGACTTCGTGCGTCACCTGATCGACGACGACGTCATCCCGGACGACGTCACGATCCAGGTGCTGACGCAGGCCCGCGAGCACCTCATCGAGCGCACCTACGAGTCGATCGCCGGCGCGAAGCGCGCCATCGTGCACCTCTACAACTCGACGAGCGTGCTCCAGCGCGACGTCGTCTTCCGCACCGACAAGCAGGGCATCATCGACATCGCGCTCGACGGCGCGCGCCTGTGCCGCGAGTTCGAGAAGCGCATCCCCGAGACTCAGGTGTTCTACGAGTACTCGCCCGAGAGCTACACCGGCACCGAGCTCGAATTCGCCGTCGACATCTGCAACCAGGTCATCGAGATCTTCGAGCCCACGCCCGAGCGCAAGGTCATCATCAACCTGCCCGCGACGGTCGAGATGGCGACGCCGAACGTGTATGCCGACTCAATCGAGTGGATGTCGCGGCGCCTGGCGCACCGCGAGAACGTCATCCTCTCGCTGCACCCCCACAACGACCGGGGCACCGCGATCGCGGCTGCCGAGCTCGGCTACATGGCCGGCGCGGACCGCATCGAGGGATGCCTCTTCGGCAACGGTGAGCGCACCGGCAACGTCGACCTCGTCGCACTGGGCGTCAACCTGCTGACGCAGGGCATCGACCCCCAGATCGACTTCAGTGACATCGATCAGGTCAAGCGCGCGGCCGAGTACTGCAACCAGCTGCCCGTGCACGAGCGCAGCCCGTGGGCCGGCGACCTCGTCTTCACGGCGTTCAGCGGGTCGCACCAGGATGCCATCAAGAAGGGGTTCGAGGCCATGGATGCGCGGGCCCAGGCCGAGGGCGTCTCGGTCGATGAGCTCGAGTGGGCGGTTCCGTACCTGCCGATCGATCCGAAAGACCTCGGACGCTCGTACGAAGCGGTCATCCGGGTGAACTCCCAGTCGGGCAAGGGCGGCGTCGCGTACCTGCTCAAATCCGACCACGCGCTGGATCTGCCCCGCCGCCTGCAGATCGAGTTCTCGGGCGTCGTGCAGGCAAAGACCGACGCCGAGGGCGGCGAGGTCACGAGCGAGCAGATCTGGTCGATCTTCACCGACGAGTACCTCCCCTCCGCGATCGACGAGCACCGCTGGGGACGCTTCGAGCTGCTCGGCACTCGCACGCAGAGCGACCTCTCGGGCGACGTCGAACTCTCGATCACGCTGCGCGACGGCGAGGAGCGGGCCGAGGCATCCGGTCACGGGAATGGACCCATCGCGGCGTTCCTCGAGATCATCCACCAGCGGGGTTTCGAGGTCTCGCTCTACGACTACGTCGAGCACACGCTGAGCGCGGGCGGCGACGCCCAGGCGGCTGCCTATGTCGAGCTGCAGGTCGACGGTGAGCGCCTGTGGGGCGTCGGCATCGACGGCGACATCTCGACGGCATCCCTCAAGGCGATCGTGTCGTGTGTGAACCGCGCGATCCGCACGCGCGAGGCGACCGCGGCACTGGCCGGCGTCTAGGAAGTGACCTGCGGGCCGGCCTCCACGTCGATGGAGCGCCGGCTCAGCAGGGTTGCGGTCAGGAAGCACAGCGCGCCCAGAAGGGTGCCGAGGTTCGCCCAGAGCGGACTGACGAGGTCGCCGGTGCCGGGGAGCACATAGGCGCCGACGGCCGAGACGCCGAAGAAGACCGAGCCGAGCATGTTCAGCCAGGTGCCGCGCCAGGTGCGCGCCCGGGGATCCCACAGTCCTTCGCGCTCTGTGGTGGCGACCACGGCGAAGGCGCTGGCGACGAGGAAGCAGATCGAGCCGAAGGCATCCGGCCGCCATCCGTCGCCGACCCGGGTATCGGCGTTCATCGCCGTGATCAGAGCCTCAGCGGTGCTGAGGTTGAAGAAGAGCGTGCCGGCGAACTGGACCGCGGCCGCCCACCAGTCCCAGCGGTCGGCCCGGTTCGCCCCACGCCGAGGCGGCCGCCGCCCGCTCAGGACGAGCTGGATCAGCGCCGCGAGCGTGAAGAAGATCGCGCCGACGAAGAACGTGAGGTTCGTGAACACGACACCGACCGCGTCGGCGTAGATCGGCACCGCGCCCAGGGCGAAGAAGACCGAGCCGACGGCGAAGCCCCACGCCTCGCGGCGCAGGCGGACGATGCGGTCGGGCGTCACGTTCCGACAGTACCGGCGGTCCCACACTCCCGCGAAGACTATGGCTTGACGATCGGCAGCGCCCCGGTCTCGGCGGCGACCTTTCGCCGGTAGATCACCCGCTGCTCGGGAAGCGACACGTCGAAGAGCACGGCCAGCACGCGGATGACCGCCGTCACGACGATGCACGCTATCGCCGCCGAGACGATCGGGGCACCCAGAGCGTGCGCAGACGCCAGCACGAGGCATCCGACCCCCGCCGCCACCGCGTACAGCGAGCCGACGTGCATGACCGACACCGGCAGCCCCATGATCACATCGCGCAGCATCGATCCGCCGACCGCGGAGCAGACGCCCACGAAGACGGCGGGCACGAGGGGCATCCCGACGGCGATCGCCTTGCTCGTCCCGAACGCGCCGAACATGCCGATGACGACCGCATCGAGCACCACAATGACCGCATTGAGCCGATGCAGGAGGCCGGCCAGCAGCATCCCGACCAGCGCCGCGCCGGTGGCCGTCAGCAGATACCAGTTGCTCAGCAGTGTGGTCGGCGCGGCGTCGACGAGGATGTCTCGGATGAGGCCGCCGCCCATGCCGACGAGGATGCCGATGATCGCGACGCCCAGCAGGTCGAGGCGCCGCTGCCCCTGGAACCCGGAGGCGAACATCGCACCCTGCAGTCCGCCGAGTCCCACCGCGATGAGGTCGGCCCACAGCGGAATGGTGAAGAGGGGTTCGATCACCGTCTCATTCTGCCCGCGGGTCAGGGGATGTGCGTGCGCACCGCGGACATGAACGCGTCGGAGTCATCCGCCCAGAAGCGCACCGCGTCGATCGTCTCGGCGCCTGTCGGCAGAGACACCTCGACGGGTCTCTCGAGCACGACGAGCAGGTTCGTCTCGTTCTGCATCCTCAGCGCGAGGGTGCGGCCGTGCTCGCCATCCTGGATCTTCGGCGCTTTCTCGACGACCTCCCGCGAGCGGATGACGCGATCGACGACGGACCAGGGAAGATCGATGTCGATCTCTGCGCCGCTGCGCACCCGGATTCCCTCCGGACCGACGGCGTGCGGTCTCGTCAGGAACCCGAACAGCAGCCCGACCATCCACGTCACGCCCCAGATGCCCGCGATCAGGAGCGGGTACCGCACCCATGGCCACGGGTGGGCGATGAGATCGATGATGGGGATCTCGACGGCGGAGAGCGCGATGAAGACGATCATGATCGTGACGACGGGCGCGTGATAGGGGATCGCGGTCGCGCCTGCCGGCACCCGGGGGCGACGGAAGATGAAGCGATACAGGCTCACCCACACCGCCTCCTCCATCTTCCAAGCGCGCCTCGCGAAGTGGCGGGTGCGGGCGGCGAGCGTGGGCCGCGTGGGAGTGGACGTCTCGATCACCGCGGCTGCTCCGGCAGTTCGTCGCGCGCGGCGAGGTGCTCGTCGACGAGCCGGGTGAGCCGCGCGAGCACGTGATCCAGCCCCTCCGCCGTCGCGCGCGCGATGGCGGGGTCGAGGCCCTCGACGAGTGCCGCATCGAGATCATCGTGTTCGCGCGCCATGGTCTCCATGACCGCCATCCCGCGCTCGGTGAGCGTGACCAGCACGGCACGGCGATCCTCCGGATGAGGCCTGCGGTGCACGAAGCCGGTCGCCTCCAGCGCGTCGACGAGCGTGGTCATGTTCCGGGGTGTGACCTCGATCGCATCCGCGAGCTGAATCTGCGTCGACGGCCCGCGGTGGTGCAGCACCCACAGCACGTGCGTGCGTGCGGAGGTGAGCCCGATGCGCCCGAGTTCCCGCTCCTGATCGGCCTGCAGCAGCGCGGTCACGGCGAGGAGCCGGTCAAGAAGGTTGGTCGTCGACATAGTGAATATCATACATTATGTGGATCGAGCCGTTCCGAATCCCCGAGGGTCCGGCTACCGGGGAGTTCAGCCATGGGGTGTGCACAACGGCGGGTCTCGGCCATGACACGCCGCCGGCACCCCCGGATGACCGGTGTTGCGGGCAAGAAGTCCGCTGTTGTGCACGGGCGAGGCACCGACGCGGTCCCGGCGCGCGGGAGTCGCCGACGTACGGCCCGCCGCCGGAGACACCCGGGGCCGCGGATCCATAATGGATCGTGCCCACTTATCGAGACGAAGCCGTCGTGCTGCGCACCCACAAGCTGGGTGAGGCCGACCGCATCGTCACGATGCTCAGCAAGCGGCACGGAAAGGTACGCGCCGTCGCAAAGGGGGTGCGGCGCACGTCATCGCGGTTCGGCGCCCGGCTCGAGCCGTTCATGGTCGTCGACGTCCAGCTGTACATCGGGCGCTCGCTCGACATCGTGCAGCAGGCCGAGTCGCTCGGCTCCTACGGGGCCGACATCGCGGCGCACTACGACCGCTACACGTCCGCGAGCGCGATGGTCGAGACCGCCGACAGGCTCAACGAGGCCGAGGCCACCCCGCAGCAGTACCTCCTGCTCGTCGGCGGACTCCGGGCGCTGTCGCGCGGCGATCACGCCTCGCGCAGCATCCTCGATTCGTACATGCTCCGGGCCATGGCGCTCTCCGGCTGGGCGCCGGGTCTCACGGAGTGCGCCCGCTGCGGAGCCCCGGGTCCCCACCAGTCCTTCGTCGCCCAGCTCGGCGGGCTGGTGTGCGAGAACTGCGCCCCGGCGGGAAGCCCGCGCGTCAGCTCCGACACGGTCCGGCTGCTCGCGTCGCTCATGGAGGGCGACTGGGCGATGGTGGATGCCGCCAGCGCACGAGACGCGGCGGGCGCCTCGGGCCTGATCGCGGCATACGCGCAATGGCACCTCGAGCGCGGCATCCGTTCCCTGTCCCATGTCGAGGGAGCACGGTGAGCCCGAAGCCCTTCACTCACCGCGACGCGGTCCCGTACCGGCCCGTCGATTGGACCGGAATCCACCCGCCGAGCTTCCCCAAGGGGTCGGTTCCCGAGCATGTCGCGATCGTCATGGACGGCAACGGTCGCTGGGCGAATCGCCGGGGCCTGTCGCGCGTCGAGGGACACAAGGCGGGAGAGGCGGCCCTGCTCGACGTCGTCGCGGGCGCGATCCAGGTCGGGGTGAAGCACATCTCGGTGTATGCCTTCTCGACCGAGAACTGGTCACGATCGCCCGACGAAGTGCGCTTTCTGATGGGCTTCAACCGAGACGTGCTGCACCGGCGCCGGGACCAGCTCAACGAGTGGGGCGTCCGCGTCCGCTGGGCAGGGCGCAAGCCGCGCCTGTGGGGCTCGGTGATCAAAGAGCTCGAGTACGCGGAGCAGCTGACGGCCGGGAACGACACCCTCACGCTGACGATGTGCGTCAACTACGGCGGCCGCGTCGAAGTCGTCGATGCGATGCGGGCCATGGCCGAGGACGTCGCGTCGGGGCGCCTCAAGCCCTCCGCCATCACCGAGAAGTCCATCCGACGGCACCTCTACGTGCCCGACATGCCCGATGTCGATCTCTTCGTGCGCTCCAGCGGCGAGCAGCGCACGTCGAACTTCCTGCTGTGGCAGTCGGCGTACGCCGAGTTCGTGTTCCTCGACACGCTGTGGCCCGACTTCTCCCGCACCGACCTGTGGCGGGCGATCGAGCTCTACCTCGACCGGGACCGCCGGTTCGGCGGCGCGGTCGACACGCCGAAAGCTCCCGAGGGCCTCTAGGCGATCGCCCGGGCGGGCCCATGCAGCCACGCGCTGACCTCGCGGGGATGGCGAAGCCTCACCACCTCAAGCCGGGGATAGAGCTTCTCGACCTCGGGCATCCGCGCGGCCCACGTGCGGTGAGTCTTCATCTCCCACCGGATGATGTTCTCATCCGGCGCGGTGAAGAAGCTCCAGAGCGGGGGCTCGATGTTCCCGTTCCAGAGCTCTTGACGGCGGATGCTGCGCGACACCGTTCGGCGCACCAGCCGTGGAAGCGCGATGCGGCGCGGGAGGTCCAGCCAGACCGCCAGTTGCCCTCGGGCCCCGAGCACAGGTCCCGCGCCGGAGCTCCAGTATCCCCACTCCGCGATCCAGCTCTCGCCGGCGGCGAGCTCGCCCAGCGACTCCGAGAACGTCGGCAGCACCGTCCAGCCCGGTCCGTGATACAGACCGTCGAGCTCCGTGTACGGCAGATTCCAGAGCGCGCTGATCCGCCTCGCGAGCGTCGTCTTTCCCGCCCCCGTCACGCCGCAGATCAGCACGCGGCGCGGCGCGAAGGGGAGCGGATCGGCGTGCGACAGCATTCGTCGATGCTATCCGCGGAATACGCCGGCGACGGATGCCGTTGCCGTCAGCGTGACTGAAGCCATCAAGATCGACGTGTGGTCGGACATCGCGTGCCCCTGGTGCTACATCGGCAAACGCAATCTCGAGAACGGCCTGGCCGAGACATCCGCCGACGACGACGCCCCCGCCGTCGAGATCGTGTTCCACTCGTTCGAGCTGTCGCCCGATACGCCGGTGGAATTCGAGGGCGACGAGCTCGATTTCCTTGCCGGCCACAAGGGCATCCCGCGCGAGCGCGTGCGCGAGATGCTCGATAACGTCACGGGCGTGGCGAAGGCCGCGGGCCTCGAGTACCGCTTCGACCTGCTCAAGCACACCAACACGGTCAAGGCGCACGAGCTGCTGCACTTCGCGAAGGCGCACGGGCGTCAGTACGACCTCGAAGAGCGGCTGATGTCGGCGTACTTCACCGAGGGACGCCACCTCGGCCGCATCGACGAACTGGTCGCCCTGGCGGGCGATGTCGGCCTCGACGCGGATGCCGCGCGCACCGCTCTCGAGACGTCGCAGTATCTCGATGCCGTGCACGCCGACCAGCAGCAGGCGGCCGCCTACGGCATCAACGGCGTCCCGTTCTTCGTGATCGACGGCAAGTACGGCGTCAGCGGCGCGCAGCCGCCGGAGGCGTTCGCGCAGATCGCTCGCCAGGTCTGGGCCGAGCGCCGCGAGACCGAGAACGTCGTCGAGCCCGCGGTCTAGCGAGCCCCGCCCAGAGCGGGTCAGGCGGGCAGGTTCGCCTCGATGAGCTCGACGATCGAAGGATCGTTCGGCTTCAGCTTGGGGCGGAAGCGCTTGATGTCGCCGTTCGGAAGCACGAGGAACTTCTCGAAGTTCCACTCGACGCGGCCCGCCTTGCCCTGCTCGTCCCTGGCCTTCTTCAGCGCCTTGAAGAGCGGCGCGGCGCTTCGTCCGTTCACCTTGACCTTGTCGAACACCGGGAACGTGACACCCCAGGTCACCGAGCAGTACTCCAGGATGTCGTCCATCTCGGACAGCTCCTGCAGGAACTGGTTGCTGGGGAACGCGAGCACGTCGAAACCGCGCGGACCATACGTCTTCTTCAGCTCCTCGAGCTGCTCGTACTGAGGGGTGAGCCCGCACTTCGACGCCACGTTCACGACCATGAGGACCTTGCCGTCGTAGTCGGCCAGTGTGGCCTGTCCGCCGTCTGCCGTGGCGAACGGGATGTCGCGGATGTCGATGAGCGTCGCTTCTGTCATACCCACAGGCTAAGCCCGATTCACAGCGGGTCGCCCGTACGTCTGGGAGAATGTCATCGTGACCACCGTCCTCGCCGCCGCGCCCGAGCTCGCGCGCGCCCCGGGACCGCTGCGCATCGGCCGGCTCGACATCGACGTTCCCGTCGTGCTCGCCCCGATGGCCGGGATCACCAACACGGCATTCCGCCGCCTGTGCCGCGAGTACGGGGCCGGGCTCTACGTCTCCGAGATGATCACGTCACGCGCGCTCGTGGAACGCAACGACACGACGATGCGACTCATCCGTCACCACGAGTCCGAGACCCCCCGCTCGATCCAGCTGTACGGCGTCGACCCGAAGACCGTCGCCGAGGCCGTGCGCATCATCGTCGCGGAAGATCACGCAGATCACATCGACCTCAACTTCGGGTGCCCCGTGCCGAAGGTCACCCGCAAGGGCGGTGGTGCCGCGCTGCCGTGGAAGCTCGGCCTCTTCGGCGAGATCGTGCGCGGCGCGGTGGATGCCGCGGGCGATGTGCCCCTCACCGTCAAAATGCGCAAGGGAATCGACACCGACCACATCACGTACCTCGACGCGGGACGCATCGCGGAGGATGCCGGCGTGGCCGCCGTCGCCCTGCACGCCCGCACGGCCGCGGAGTTCTACTCCGGCACCGCGGACTGGTCGGCGATCGCCGCGCTCAAGCGGGCGGTGACGAGCGTCCCGGTGCTCGGCAACGGCGACATCTGGTCGGCCGATGACGCCGTGCGGATGATGGCCGAGACCGGATGCGACGGCGTCGTCGTCGGCCGTGGATGCCTGGGCCGCCCGTGGCTGTTCGGCGAGCTCGCGGCCGCGTTCGGCCCGTCCGCGCCCTCGGCGGCCGGCGCCGTCGTCGATGCCACGCTCGGCTTCGTCGCCGACGCGTTCCGCCGCCACGCCGAGCTGCTCGTCGACTTCTTCGAGGACGAGGGCCGCGGATGCCGCGATATCCGCAAGCACGTCGCGTGGTACTTCAAGGGCTATCCCGTCGGGGGCGACACGCGGGCCGCCCTCGCGACCGCATCGAGCCTCGCCGAGATCGACGACCTGCTCGCAACGCTCGAGCGCGACGCCCCGTACCCGGGGGCTGCCGCGGAGGGCCAGCGCGGCCGCGCCGGAACGCCGAAGCGCCCTGCCCTGCCCGAGGGCTGGCTGGATTCCCGCGATCTCGGCCATGCGGCATCCTGTGAACTCGCCGGAGCGGAACTCGACAACAGTGGCGGCTGACGGCACCGGGGCGGTCGGCGTCGATCCCGGGCGCCCGAGCGGCTACGACGATGTGGATGCCGAGCGCTTCTTCGCCGAGCGGCACCGGTCGGCGCGCGACGACTTCGCACGCGACCGCGCACGTGTGCTGCACTCGGCGGCTCTGCGTCGCCTCGCGGCGAAGACCCAGGTGCTGAGCCCCGCGAGCCCAGCGGATTTCGCCCGCAACCGCCTGACGCATTCGCTCGAGGTGGCCCAGGTCGGCCGTGAGCTCGCGACGCAGCTGCGTCTCTCGCCCGATGTCGTCGACACGGCGTGCCTGAACCACGACCTCGGACACCCTCCGTTCGGTCACAATGGCGAACGCGCGCTCAACGAGTGGGCCGAAGACATCGGCGGCTTCGAGGGCAACGCCCAGACGCTCCGCATCGTCGCGAGGCTCGAGCCGAAGGTGATGGATGCCGATGGCCGCAGCCACGGTCTCAACCTCACGCGCGCCAGCCTCGACGCGACGTGCAAATACCCGTGGACGGCCGATCACCCGCTGCCGGACCCGGGCGGACGCTTGAAGTTCGGGGTGTACCCCGACGATGAGGACGTCTTCCACTGGATGCGCGACGGTGCCCCGGGCCGCGTCCGCTGCATCGAGGCGGAGGTCATGGACCTCTCCGACGACATCGCCTACTCCGTGCACGACTTCGAGGACGCGATGGTGAACGGCTATCTCGACCCCGCCCGGCTCTCGGACCCCGCGGAACACGAAGCGCTCGTCTCGGCGATCCAGGTGTGGGTCGGCTATGACTTCGCGCGGGACGAGCTGGATGACGCCCTCTTCCGGCTCACGCGGATGCCGGAGTGGCTGTCGTCGTTCGACGGGTCGCGTGCCGCCCTCGCGCGGCTGAAGAACCTCACATCCGACTTGATCGGTCGTTTCGCCCGCGCGGCCACGACGGCGACGCAGGAGGCGTACCCTGGCCCGGTGCTGACGCGCTACCGTGCCCACGTGGTCGTCCCTCGCGTTATCGAGGCCGAGATGGCGGTGCTCAAGGGCGTCATCGGGGCGACGGTGGTATCGATCGAGGGTCGGAAGCAGCTCTACAAGGAGCAGCGCCGGGTGCTGCAGCGGCTCGCGGGCGCCCTGTGGGAGACCGGGCCGGATGCCCTTGACGCCGTCTTCCGCGGTGACTTCGCACAGGCACAGACGGATGGCGCGCGCAAGCGGGTCATCGTCGATCAGGTCGCGAGCCTCACCGATCAGGTGGCGCTCGCGTGGCACGGACGCCTCGTCGGCGAGGTGGATGCGGCATCCATCGGCATCTGGGCGCCCCGCGCGCGGGGCCCGCGCTGATGGCGGGACGCATCCGGCAGGCCGATGTCGACGAGGTCAAGGCCCGCACCAACATCGCCGACATCGTGGGGGAGCGCGTCGCCCTCAAGGCCGCCGGCGTCGGCTCGCTGAAGGGCCTCTGCCCGTTCCACGACGAACGCAGCCCGAGCTTCAACGTGCGCCCCGGGGTCGGTTACTACCACTGCTTCGGCTGCGGCGAGTCGGGCGACGTCTACTCCTTCCTGCGCGCGATGGATCATGTGAGCTTCACCGAGGCGGTCGAGCGTCTCGCGGGCCGCATCGGCTACACCCTGCATTACGAGGACGGGGGTGCGGCCCCGGAGACGAGCGGGCGCACCCGGCTCTTCGCCGCGAACACCGCCGCGGCCGAGTACTTCCGTTCCCGGCTCTCCACCCCCGAGGCCGAGACGGGGCGCCGGTTCCTCGGCGATCGGGGATTCGATGCGGGCGCCGCGGCGCACTTCGGCGTCGGCTACGCCCCCAAGGGCTGGGAGTCGATGATGAAGGCCCTCACCGCGCAGGGCTTCACGCGCGACGAGCTCACGGCGGCCGGCCTCGTCTCCCAAGGGCAGCGGGGCCTCTACGACCGTTTTCGCGGGCGTCTCATGTGGCCGATCCGCGACGTCACCGGCCAGATCGTCGGCTTCGGCGCCCGCAAGCTGTTCGATGACGACCAGGGCCCCAAGTACCTCAACACCCCCGAGACGCAGATCTACAAGAAGGCCCAGGTGCTCTACGGGCTCGACCTCGCCAAGAAGGACATCACGCGGGGCGACCCGCGGCGCGTCGTGGTCGTCGAGGGCTACACCGACGTCATGGCCTGCCATCTCGCGGGCGTCACCACCGCGATCGCCACGTGCGGAACCGCCTTCGGCACCGACCACATCACCGTGCTCCGCCGGGTCATGGGGGATGACTCCGGTTCCGGCGAGGTCGTGTTCACCTTCGATCCGGATGCCGCGGGCCAGAAGGCCGCGCTGCGCGCTTTCGCGGAGGAGAAGCGCTTCAACGCCCAGACCTACGTCGCCGTCGCCCCGGACGGCCTCGACCCGTGCGATCTCCGCCTCAAGAAGGGCGACGTCGCGGTGCGCGCACTCATGGACCGGAAGGTCCCCATGTTCGAGTTCGTCATCGACCAGCGCCTCAAGGGGTACGACCTGGCCAGCGTCGAGGGACGCGTCGGTGGACTCCGCTCCGCGGCACCGATCCTCGCCGAGATCCGCGACGCCCTGTTGCGCCCGGGGTACGAACGGGTGCTCGCCCGGCGGCTCGGAATGGACCCCACCGACGTGCATGTCGAGGTCGAGCG
>NZ_DATMIO010000219.1:0-3945 GCF_035554235.1 Microbacterium sp.
GCACCAGTTCCTCGGCGGGCAGCACGGTCGCGGCGGCGAGCCAGTCCGGCACGGCGTCGACGTCGGCGGGCGGGTCGCCCGGAACGAACGTGGCGACCGCGTGCGAGCGCTCCGCGAATGGCCAGGGGTCGCTGAGCGCGGCGATCAGCCCGCCCCCGCGGACGCCCGCGGCATGCAGCGCCTCGAGCTCGCGGACGTTGACGCCCGCCGGCTGCTCGCCGTTGCCCAGGTCGGTCCCGTAGAGCACCCGGCCGCCGTCCGCGGCGAAGCGGGCGAGGTTGTCGGCGGCGTTCGCCTCGGCCTCGGGATCGGCGCCGTGGATGCCGAGGGTGGAGATCCAGCGCTGCGACGAGGCCGCGCGGCGCACGAGCGTCTCGTCGAGCCGCTCGCTGAACGGCGCATGGGCGAGCACGTCGACGCCCGCCTCGATCGCGCGCTCCGTCATCCCATCGCCTTCGACGTGCGCGACGACGGGCAGGCCGTGGCTCCGCGCGGCGGCGATCACCGCGCGCAGGGCCACGCGGTCGAAGACGGGGCCGGCGAGCGCGTTGAGCGCGACCTTGATGACGGATGCCCCGAACGACGCCTGCTCGTCGACCGCCGTGCCGGCACCACCGGCGACGCCGGGAAGCGGGGACGGATCGGACACCTGGCGCACGACGGCATCCGGTGCCCACGCCCGCCCGGAGGGATAGCCGCCGACCGCCGTGAGGAAGGCACCGGCATATGCCACGCGCGGCATGGACTCGTGGCGCCGCCGTGCGAGCGCGACCGGATCGCCCCCGAGGTCGACCACCGCGGCGATGCCGCGTGCGCCGAGGCCGTGCTCGTCGATCAGGTGCAGGTGCACATGGTGATCGGTGAAGGCCGGCAGCGCGACGCCGCGCTCGCCGGTGATCGCGCGGCGGCAGGGGCTGGCATCGGGCCCGAGCAGGGCCCGCACGGCGAAGGGGTCGGGGTGCGACATCGCTCAGCCGGGGATCTCGGTGCGCACGGCGAACAGCTCGGGGAAGAACGTGAGCTGCAGCGCCTTCTGCAGGAACGGCACCCCGCTCGATCCGCCGGTGCCCGTCTTGAAGCCGATGATGCGCTCGACGGTCTTCAGGTGCCGGAAGCGCCAGAGCTGAAAGTTGTCCTCGAGGTCGACGAGCTCTTCGCACGTCTCGTAGGCGGCCCAGTGCCCCTGGGGATCGGCGTAGATCGACGCGAACACCGGCACGAGCTCGGGGGTGAACGTCCAGGCCTGCGTCACGTCTCGCGTCAGCACGTGCTCGGGGATGTCATAGCCCGACCGGGCGAGCATGCGCAGGAACTCGTCGTACAGGCTCGGCGCCTCCAGGGTCTCGCGCACGAGCCGCCCCGCCGCCGCGTCGGCGGAGAAGACCCGAAGCATGCCGGCGTTCTTGTTGCCGAGCGTGAACTCGACGGCGCGGTACTGCGCCGACTGGAATCCGCTCGCGTTGCCGAGCACCCCGCGGAACTGGCCGTACTCGGCGGGGGTCAGCGTCGCGAGCACCGACCACTGCTCGGTCAGGGTCCGCTGGATGTGCTTTACGCGCGCGATGCACTTCAGTGCCGGCGCGAGCTTGTCGTCGCGAAGGTACCGGCACGCACCCGAGATCTCGTGCAGCACGAGCTTGAGCCACAGTTCCGTGGTCTGATGCTGGATGATGAACAGCAACTCGTCGTGATGCTCGGGAGAGCTGAGCGGATGCTGCGCCGCGAGCAGCGTCTCGAGATCCAGATAGCCGCTGTAGCTCATGCGGTCGGAGAACTCGGTGACGACCGATTGCTCGATCGCCCGGGTGTTGCGCTCCACGCCCTCGCTCACGTCGTCAGCCTAGTGACACACCCCGGTTGCAGAGCAGGCCAGGAGGCTTCAGCGCGCGGTCAGATGAGGGCCAGCTCGCGAAGCTTCGACTCGACGTCGGCGTTGCTCGGCTCGACATGGTGCGATGCGTCCGGGTAGACCACGACGGGGATGTTCGTGCGGCCCGAGATCTCGCGCGCGACGTCGACGGCCGCCGGGTCGGCGGCGAGGTCGACGTAGGTGTACTCGATACCGAGCCCGTCGAGCTGCTGCTTCGTGCGGCGGCAGTCGACGCACGACTCGGCGCCGAACATCGTGATGGTGTCAGAAGAGAGGGAAGTCACCCCTCAAGCCTAGGGGCGGTCGGCTGAGCGGATGCCGAGTCCTCGCTGATGCGGTACTCGATGGGGATCTCGTCCGCGTAGATCGGCGCCGCCTTCGGCGCGTAGACCACGAGCGCGTGGAAGACGAAACGCACGATGAACGCGACGACCAGGGTGACCGCCGCGGCGAGCACGCTCGGAATGTGCGCCGCTTCGACGAGCACATAAATCAGCGGGATGCGGATGAGCGCTTCGAGGTTGTTGAACGTGAACGATTTCAAGAACCGGTGTCGCATCAGGCCGCTCGAGGACCGCAGGTCGCGGAAGACCAGGAACTCGAGCATGAGGAAGTTCGTGATGATCGTGATCTCGCTGGCGAAGACCGCCGCCCAGATGTAGGGCGCGGTCAGCTGGATCAGCGCCCACATGATCGCCAGGTTCAGCAGTGCCCCGAAGCCGCCGACGAGGGCGAAGGCCGACATCCGCCCGAAACGCAGCATCGTGAGCTGGGCGAGGAAGCGGACGCCCTGGGCGAACGACGCCTTGGAGTCGCCGGCGTGCCTCGGCGCGAAGTCGAACGACACCTCGGCGATTCGCAGCTGGCGGCGAGCGAGGATCTCGAGCAGGATCTTGAAGCCCCGCGGTCGCAGCGTCGTGAAGTCGACGGCTTCGCGGTCGAGCAGGAAGTAGCCGGTCATCGGGTCGGTGCAGTCGTGCAGCTTGCGGGGGAACATCGCCCGCGTGACGAGGGTCGTGAGCCGGGAGACGGCGGTTCGCAGCCGCGTGGCGAGGCCGTGCGACGTGCCACCGTCGGCGTAGCGCGACGCCACGACGACGTCCACATCGCCGACTGATGCCCTCTCGGCGAGGGCGTCGATCTTCTCGGGTGGATGCTGGAGATCGCCGTCCATCACGAGGCACCAGCGATACCGGGCGGCGTTGACGCCTTCGAGCACGGCACCGCCCAGGCCGCCCGCCGCGAGCTCCCGATGGATCACCCGCACGGGAAAACTCGCCGTCGCGGCGGCCGCCGTGATGATCTCGGGGGTGTCGTCGTTCGAGTCGTCGACGAAGATCACCTCGAGCATGTGCTCGCCGGCGCTGGCTGCGATCCGGCGCAGGAGTTCCGCGACGTTCGGGCCTTCGTTGAAGGTCGGGATGATGACGGAGATATCCAGGGCGCTGCTCCGAGTGTCGTCGGGTGGCGTCGTGGCGGAACGATCGACCGCACCACCTTGCCGGGTTTTCAGCGTACCCCGCGGGCGCGGCGCCGTGCGGGGGGTGCCTCTGAGATCGCTGTGACTAGGAGGTGCGGCGTTCAGGAGATCGCAGCGTTCAGGAGATCGCGGTGTTCAGGAGCCGCTGCCTCTAGGAGATCGCGGTGAGTGCGCCGTCGACCTCGCGGTACCGCTCGTCGCCGTTCTCGCTCACCCACACACCTTCACGCAGTTCGAGGGGCTTGCCGTCGCGCCCCACCCAGCCCACCCGGCGCGCTGGGACCCCGACGACGAGGGCGTGCGCGGGGACGTCCTTCGTCACGACCGAGCCGGCGGCGACGAGGGCCCAGGCGCCGATCGTCACCGGCGCGATGCACACGGCGCGGGCGCCGATCGCTGCCCCGGTCTCGATGGTGACGCCGACGACCTGCCAGTCGTCCGCGCTCTTCAGGGTCAGATCGGGATTGACCGCGCGGGGGAAGACGTCGTTGGTGAGCACCACCGCGGGGCCGATGAACACGCCATCGCCGAGCACTGCGGGTTCATAGACGAGGGCGTAGTTCTGGAGCTTGCAGGCGTTCCCGAGTGTCACCCC
>NZ_DATMIO010000220.1:0-5879 GCF_035554235.1 Microbacterium sp.
CACAGTCGTGACGATCGGGTGTTTCGTGATGAGGCCGACCCATCGCGTCGCGAACCCGCGCTTCTCCCGGGCGCCCTTCGTCTCGCTCCGCGCTGCAACAGCGGAGCGACGAGACGAAGCGCGCTTCGGACGGCCCGCCACGCGGCCCTTCACGAACCCGAGCATCGCCGGGGTGAGGGTCAGCGCGACCAGCACGGCGATGGCGACGGCGACGGCGGCCGCGATACCCATGGTCGTGAGGAACGGGATGCCGGCGAAGCTCAGCCCGATGAGGGCGATGAGCACCGTGATGCCTGCGAACACCACGGCCGATCCGGCCGTTCCGGTCGCCCGTGCCGTGGACTCTTCGGGTTCGACGCCCGCGCGCACCTGGTCCTGATGTCGGGCGACGATGAACAGCGCGTAGTCGATGCCGACCGCGAGCCCGAGCATGAGGGCGAGCAGCGGGGTGGTCGATGAGACGCTCGCGAACGCGGTGGAGACGAAGATCAGCGCGATCGAGAGCCCCACGCCGATGATTGCTGTCAGCAGGGGCAGCCCCGCGACCACGAACGAGCGGAACGTGACGATGAGCACGAGCAGGGCGATGATCAGGCCGACGGCCTCGGTCAGCGTCACGCCGGGCACCGAGATGGCGTACAGGTCGCCGCCGAGCTCGACCTGCGACCCGGAAGGGAGCTTCTCGCGCAGCTCGGCCGCGACATCCTGAAGTGCGTCCTTCGTTCCGGGCGGAACATCCGTCGCCTCGCCGTCGAACTGCATGCGCACGATCGCGGCGTCGCCGTCGTCGGATACCTGGCCCGAGACCGTCTCGCCGAAGGGGTCGGTGACCGCGAGCATTCCGTCGAGGTTCTCGAGGTCGCCGATCGTCGAGGCGATTGCGGAGGCATACGGGTCGTCCTCGATCGAGCCGCCGTCAGCGGCGACGATGATGACCTGCGCGCTCGTGCCGCTCGCCTGCGGGAACGTGCGGTTCAACTGCTCGATGCCGGCCTGCGATTCGGTGCCGGGAATGGAGAAGGAGTTGTCGGTTCCCTGGCCGAGAGTGAGTGCTCCGGCGCCGGCGATGCCCAGCAGGAGAATCCAGCTGACCAGCACGCGCCACGGATGACGGTACGACCAGCGGCCGAGGGAGTAGAGCAGGGTGGACACGACGCCTCCAGAATGAAAGTGCGGCGCTCCGGGCTACGGAGCGGCGAGTTCGATACGCCAATGTATCCGATACATAGATGTATCGTATTCCGGTGCGCCAGCGCAAGGCTGAGCAGTTCGTGTGAGAATCGCCCTGAGGAGGTACCCGTGACCGATACCGCGCCACGCGCCGCGACACGCAGTCGCGAGAACACCCGGGCACGCCTGCTGGATGCCGCGGCGGAGGTGTTCGCCGAGGTCGGCCTCGATGCGGCATCCGTCGAAGCGGTCTGCGAGCGCGCCGGGTTCACGCGGGGCGCGTTCTACTCGAACTTCGAGACGAAGGACGAACTGTTCCTCGAGCTCTGCGGCCGCGTCGCGGGCGAACGCGTCGCCGCCGTCAAAGCGCGCGTCGCCGAACTGGAGGCCGGTGGAGAATTCGCGCTCGACCCCACGGACCCGTTCCAGATCGTGCAGCAGGTGCTCGACGTCTCGGCCGACGACCGGCTCAGTGTTCTGCTGATGTCGGAGATCCGCAACCATGCCCTCCGCGTGCCCGCGCTCGCAGCCGCCTACCTCGCCCAGGAGGAGGAACTGGTGCTCGGAGTCACGCAGATCATCGACGACATCGCCCGCGCGAAGGGAATCGGGTTCCGGGTGTCGTCCGCGCAGGCGGCGCGTCTCCTGCTGACGACGTGGGAAGACGTCTCGGTGCGGGCCACCATGGCCGGGCTCGACCACAAGGCGCTGTCGCGCCGCACGAGCGAGGAGATCGCGAAGGTCGCCCAGCTCATCATCGAGCCGCACGCGACCTGATCCGCGTCAGCCGCGGCCGAGCAGCGCGTGGCAGCGCGTCACGCGCGCGTGCCACCAGTCGCGGCGCTCGGCCCCGGCCGCGAGTTCGCCGAGCCTCGCGGCGTCCGGGGTGACCCGGCCGACCGCGATGGTCCCCGCGCGGGCGAGCAGGGCCGGCTCGGCCACGTCCGCGGCGAAGAGGGATGCCGTGCCCAGGCCGCAGTCGTAGTCGAGCTCGGGCAGCGCGGCCGCCAGTGCCGCCCCCATGGCCAGCCCGACGGAGGTGTCGAGGGCGCTCGAGACGACGGCGGGCAGTCCGGCCTCGGCGACGATCTCGAGCGCCCGGTGCACGCCGCCGAGCGGCTGCGCCTTGACGACGAGGATGTCGGCCGCCCCGGCGCGCGCGACGGCGAGCGGGTCGGACGCCTTTCGCACGCTCTCGTCGGCCGCGATGGGGATGCCCATGTACTTCACGCGGCGGCGCAGCTCGGCGAGCTCGTCGATGCTCGCGCACGGCTGCTCCACGTACTCGAGGTCGCATTCGGCCATGGCGTGCACGGCGTGCTCGGCCTCGTCGACGTTCCAGGCGCCGTTCGCGTCGATGCGCACCCGGCCCTCGGGCCCGAGGGCGGCGCGCACCGCGCGCACGCGGGCGATGTCGTCGGCGAGGGTCTGACCCGGCTCGGCGACCTTGACCTTCACCGTGCGGCACCCGTCGAAGCGGGCGAGCACCTCCGGGACGGATGCCGCCGGCACGGCCGGCACCGTCGCGTTGACGGGGATCGCATCCCGCAGCGCCGCCGGCTGGGTCCGCCATCCGAAATCGACCGCCGCCGACAGCCACGTCGCGGCCTCCGCGTCGCCGTACTCGGGGAAGGGCGAGAACTCGGTCCAGCCCTCGGGGCCCTCGAAGAGCACCGCCTCGCGGGCGTCGACGCCGCGGAACCGCGTCGACATCGGCAGGGAGACGACGCGCGCGGTCGCGAGCAGCTCGTCGAGGGAGGGAAGGGATGCCGCGGCGTCGTTGCTCACGGGTCCATCATGCCCCGTCGCGCCCGACTCGCTTGTAATCAATAAAGCGCGATTGACAATGGTGTGTGACGCACAGTAATGTGATGGGCATGAGCGATGACGACATCCTGGCAATGCATCTGCAGGAACTGCGCCGAGGCACGGTCGTGCTGGCCTGCTTGCAGCTGCTGCGCACCCCCGGCTACGGGTACGGGCTGCTCGAGACGCTCGATGCCCGCGGGTTCGCCACCGACGCGAACACGCTCTACCCCCTGCTGCGCCGACTGGAGAAGCAGGGGTATCTCGACAGCGAGTGGAACACCGAAGAGGCGAGGCCTCGCAAGTTCTACCGCACCAGCGCCGCGGGCGTCTCGCTCGCGGCATCCCTCACCGCCGACTTCCGAGCGATCGCGACCGCGATCGACTCCCTCACCGAGGAGAACTGAGATGACGAACCTCACCGAGCGCTACGTCTACGCGGCGACGCGCAGTGTGCCCGAGAAGAATCGCGCCGACCTCACGACCGAGCTCGAGGCGTCGATCGGCGACGCGATCGACGCGCGCGTCGACGGCGGCGAGCCGCGGGATGCGGCCGAACGCGCGGTGCTGATCGAGCTGGGTGACCCCGACAAGCTCGCCGCCGGCTACACCGATCGGCCGCTGTACCTCATCGGTCCGCGGTACTACCTCGAGTGGTGGCGGTTGCTGAAGCTGCTGCTCTGGATCGTGCCGGTGTGCGCGGCCTTCGGCATCTCGCTGGGCCAGGTGCTGAGCGGGGCGAGCGTGGGAGAGGCGATCGGCGCGACCGTGGGCGGCCTGCTCTCGGTGGTCGTGCACCTGGCCTTCTGGGTCACTCTCGTGTTCGCCATCCTCGAGCGGACGAGCGGGTCGAGGGGCGAACCCGTCGTCGCCTGGGACCCCGATCAGCTTCCCGAACCGCGCCCGAAGGGACTCGGGTTCGGCGACATGGTGGCCAGCCTCGTCTTCCTCGCGGTCGCGGCCGCCGCGATCGTGTGGGACCGCTTCATCGGCTTCGTCTGGATGGGCGATGACCGGCTGCCGGTGCTCAACCCCGACCTGTGGCCGTGGTGGATCGCCGGGCTGTTCGTGCTCCTCGCCGCCGAGGCGGGTATGGCCGTGGCGATCTACGTCAAGGGTCGCTGGACCCCCGCCTTCGCCGTGCTGAACGCCGTGCTGGCGCTCGCGGCAGCGGTGCCCGCGATCTGGTTGCTCGCCACCGATCAGCTGCTCAATCCCGCGTTCTTCACGACCGTCATCCCCGCGGACTCGTCGGCGGAGGTCTACAGCATCCTCTCCGTCGTCACCGGCTTCGGCATCGCGATCATCGCGGGATGGGACATCATCGACGGCATCCTGAAGACCGTCCGCAGCGGCCGCACCCTCCGATCCGCGCCATAGGCTGGTCGGCATGCTCACCGATACCCCCGTCCGGCTGGGCATCCAGCTCCGCCCGCAGCACGTCGGCTACGCCGACATCCGCGGCGCGGTGAGCCGCCTCGAAGACATGGGCGTCGACATCCTCTTCAACTGGGATCACTTCTTCCCGCTCTCGGGAGACGCGAACGGGACGCACTTCGAGTCGTGGACCATGCTGGCCGCCTGGGCGGAGCAGACGGAGCGCGTCGAGTTCGGGTCGCTCGTCAACTGCAACAGCTACCGCAACCCCGACCTGCAGGCCGACATGGCCCGCACGATCGACCACATCAGCGCCAAGGGGGGCGCCGCGGGGCGCTTCATCCTCGGCACGGGTGCCGGGTGGTTCCGCCGCGACTACGAGGAGTACGGCTACGAGTTCGGCACGCCGGGCACGCGGCTGAACGACCTCGCCGACGGGCTGGCGCGCATCTCCGCGCGCTGGGACGAGCTCAACCCGGCGCCGACCCGCCGCATCCCCGTGCTGATCGGCGGCAAGGGCGAGCAGAAGACCCTGCGGCTCGTCGCCCGGCACGCCGACTACTGGCACAGCTTCGTCACCGCAGAAGAGATGCCCCACAAGCTGTCGGTGATCGAGCGGTGGGCCGAGCGCGAGGGGCGCGACACGTCCACGCTCATCCTGTCGAACGAGCTCCACCAACGCGGCGAGGATGTCGCCGACGACCTCTTCGACGCGGGTGTGCGCCTCTTCACGCTGTCGTTCCCGGGTCCCGACTACGACTACGACCTCGTGCGCTCGTGGCTCGCCTGGCGCGACGCCAGGAACGGCACTGCCTGAGCCGGCTCGGCCGTAGGCTATGGCAATGGCTCAACCCGTTTCGGAGCTCTTCGACGCAGAGCAGTGGATGCCGGCGCCCGGCGCCGTGGACAGTGACGGCGCCGACTCCTACACGGACATCACCGCGCACGTCTCCCTGGACGGGGCCATCGCCCGCATCGCCTTCGATCGGCCGGAGGTGCGAAACGCCTTCCGGCCGCACACGGTCGACGAGCTGTATCGCGCGCTCGACATCGCCCGCCAGGACCCCCGCATCGGCGCCGTGCTGCTGACGGGCAACGGGCCCAGCCCGAAGGACGGCGGCTGGGCGTTCTGCTCGGGCGGCGACCAGCGCATCCGCGGGCGCGACGGCTACAAGTACTCGGACGACGCGGCCGCCGTGGCGGATCCCGGGCGGGCGGGGCGCCTGCACATCCTCGAGGTGCAGCGGCTCATCCGCTTCATGCCGAAGGTCGTCATCGCGGTCGTGCCGGGCTGGGCGGCGGGCGGCGGCCACTCGCTGCACGTGGTGTGCGATCTGACGATCGCAAGTCGCGAGCACGGGCGCTTCAAGCAGACGGATGCCGACGTCGGCAGCTTCGACGCCGGCTACGGCTCGGCCTACTTCGCGCGCCAGATCGGGCAGAAGTTCGCCCGCGAGGTGTTCTTCCTCGCCGAGGAGTACTCGGCCGACCGCGCCTACGAGATGGGGGCGGTGAACCGGGTCGTG
>NZ_DATMIO010000221.1:0-2000 GCF_035554235.1 Microbacterium sp.
CGCGGCCGCGGCTCCCGCCGCTTCACCTCAGGCGCAGGCGGACGCGCCCGCGCCTCAGGCGCAGCCGGCCGCACCGGCGGAGCCCCCGACCCCGACGTTCGTCGATGACGCGTCGGGCGACCGCAGCTACGTGACTCCGCTCGTTCGCCGCCTCGCCGCGCAGCAGGGGGTCGACCTCGACACGGTCAAGGGCACCGGTGTCGGAGGACGCATCCGCAAGGAGGACGTGCTGAAGGCCGCCGAAGCGGCGTCGGCACCGGCCGAGGCTGCTCCGGCAGCGACCGCATCGCCCAAGCTCGAGGTCTCACCCCTCCGTGGCACATCCCAGCCGATGTCGCGCCTTCGCAAGGTGCTGGCCGAGCGTGCGGTCGCCTCGATGCAGGCGACGGCTCAGCTCACGACCGTGGTCGAGGTCGATGTCACCAAGCTCGCGGCCTTCCGCGACCGGGTGAAGGGCGATTTCCAGGCGAAGACCGGCGACAAGCTCTCGTTCCTGCCGTTCTTCGCGCTCGCATCGGCCGAGGCGCTGCAGGCGTTCCCGGTCGTCAACTCCACCGTCGATGGCGACCAGATCGTCTACCCGGCGTCGGAGAACCTGTCCATCGCGGTCGACACGGAGCGCGGCCTGCTCACGCCCGTGCTGCGCGACGCGGCGTCGAAGAACCTCGCCCAGATCGCCCACGAGATCGCCGACCTCGCCGATCGCACGCGAAACAACAAGCTGAAGCCCGACGAGCTCGGCGGCGGCACGTTCACGCTGACCAACACGGGTTCGCGCGGCGCGCTCTTCGACACACCCGTGGTGTTCCTGCCGCAGTCGGCGATCCTCGGAACGGGCATCGTCGTCAAGCGGCCCGGCATCGTGAAGGTCGACGGTGCCGAGGCGATCGCCATCCGCTCCTACGTCTACCTGGCACTGTCCTACGACCACCGGATCATCGACGGCGCCGACGCGGCTCGATTCCTCGGCGCGGTGAAGTCGCGCCTAGAAGAGGCGAACTTCGCCCCTGATCTGGGCATCTAGCAGGCTGCTGCCCTCACGCGGATGGCTGTTCTGCGACGTCGTACACGTCGCGGAGCAGCCATCTGTCGTTCGCGCGGACGATCACGATGAGCTGGGGCGCGGCATCGCCCGCCAGCGCCTCGACACGCAGCACCGCCACACCGCCGTAGTCATCCAGCGGCGTGATCGTCCTCGCGGTGCGATCGAGGTCGATGGCGCCCGGGGGTGGTTCGAGGGAAGGCACCTCGAGCACCGCGTCGAGGCACGACGGGTCACTCCCGCTCCGGCACTCGGCGAGCCGATCGAGCAGAATCCCGGCCTCGCCATCGAGCGGGAGGCTCGCCGCATTCGGTGCGTCGGTCGTGGAGGGCGCCGGCGAATCCGAGCCGGCCGGCACGGGCGTGGAAGCGGCGGGCGACGGATCCGCGGCGTGTGCAACGGGTTCGGAGCCGTCTCCGGTCGGCCAGAGCGCTCCCCCGAGAACGATGGCGCCGGCGACGCCGGCCGCCGCGATCCAGGGTGCGCGCCGCCCACGGCCGAGGCGCGACCGCAAAGACCGCACGGCACCGCCGATGGCGACCGAGACGATGTCGGCGAGTTCGCCGTCGACGTGACGCGCTATCGCGTCGCGGAAAGGACGCGCCGCGCCGGCCGGCGGATCGTCGGGGGCGAAAGGGCGAAGCGCCGGTGCATCGAGGTCGCGAGCCCGCGCCGACGGGAAGACCGCGGTGGCGAGCGGCTGGGCGGCGCACGCATCGAAGAGCTCGGCCTCGAGGCGGCCCACTCCGCTCGCGAGTGATCGGGGCTTGTCGAGTGCGGCGATCGCGGCGCCGAGAAGACGGTTCAGGTGCCGATCACCGCATCCCGATGCCATCTCCTCGAGTATCCGGCGCGCACCCGCCTCGGCGGCGTCACCGGACTCGGCGTGCACGAAAACGGGGCACCCCGCATCCGTCAGCCACCAGGCACCGGTCGGGCTCGGCGCGTCGCCGCCGCG
>NZ_DATMIO010000222.1:0-3200 GCF_035554235.1 Microbacterium sp.
GGTCGTTGGCGGGGGCGAACCTGAGGAGGGGCTCGGGGGTGTCGGTGTATCGGCGGCCGGTGGGGCTGGTCCATTCGAGCACCCCGCCCGATTGCTGGGTGACCGTCCAGGGGGTGGCGTGTTTGAGCGTGTGATGTCGACGGCAGAGGTGGGCGAGATTGGTGTCGCAGGTGCTTCCGCCGCGGGCGGCATCGTGGGTGTGGTCGAGGTCGCAGCGGTGGGTGGGCATCCTGCAGCCGGGGAACCGGCAGTGCTCGTCCCGGGCGCGGAGGAGGCGTTTGAGATCTTCGCTGGGCCGGTAGCGGTCCACGGCGAGGACGGCGCCGGTGACCGGGTGGGTGAGAACGCGTTCCCATCCGGGGGAGTTGCCGGTGAGGGTGCGGGCGGTGTCGGGGTCGATCGGCCCGGATCCGGCCAGCACGGCCGGCTCGGTGCCATGCCCGCTGAGCGTGAGTACCGGGACGGTGACCTGAACCCTGGCCCGGATCGCACCGAGGTCGATCCCGGCGTCGGGGTCATCGATCGCGGGGGTTCCGGTGAGGAGCATGTCGGCGACGATGTCTGCGCGGAGCTGATCCATCGTGCGGGTGTCGGGTTCGCCACCCTCGCCGTGGCCGGTCTCTTCAGCCCCTGGCTCCGTGATGCGGGCCTGTGTGACCGTGCGGGCTTGTTCGGTGATCCGGTCGTAGATCCCCCGGATCAGCACGGACGGTTGGATGAGGAGCAGCTCCGCCATCCCGTCCGGCAGATCGGTGACCCGCACGCGGCGTTCTTCCCGCGCCTCGGCGTGGCGGTCTTCGAGGGTGCGGGGCTGGGCGCGGTGGGCGAGGAGTTTCGCGATCGGTCCCAACCGGCCCGGTGTTTCCACGAACGCCCTGCGCAGCACTTCGGTCTCGTACCCGGCGCGGGCGTCCGGGTTCTCGATCCCGAACCCCGCCTGCACGATCACCGACACGTGCGCGCGGGAGATCTTTCCTTCCCCCCACGCGGTCAGGGTCGCGGGGTACGCCTCCACAAGGAGAGTCGCTTCGTCGAGCTGGCGTTGCACCGACCGGTCGCTGGTGCGCACCGCCGCGGCAAGCTCGGCGGCGATGGAACGCAACGGCATCTCCCGATCCCGGGACGCCAACGACTCCACCCGGCCCATCTGCTCGGCCCCCAGCGCCGCGGCCGCCGCCAGGGCTCGTGTCTCGAACGCCTGGAATGCCGCGATCCCGGCCCGCGCCTCGACGATCGTCGTCACCAGCGTGTCGAGGATCGCGGCCTCCGCCTCGACCAGCGACGCAGGAGCGTCGCCTGACCGATCCGGTTCGTTCGAATGCATGTTCTAATTTTGGCAGGGATCTCGGACATTGGAGCGTGGGCGCTTCGTCTCGCTGCGCTCGCTCAGCGACCGGACTCGGGCCTCGGACATTGGGGCGTCGGCGACGCTTCGTCTCGCTGCGCTCGCTCAGCGACCGGGACCCGGGCCTCGGCAACCGCGGGGCCGCCCGCCCCGCCGCCCTAGAATCGGGGGATGACCGCCTCCACGACCGCCCTCGAGGCCGATCGCCAAGCCCTCATCGCCCTCATCAACGGCGAGGCGGTGTTCCACGGCGACTTCACCCTCTCGAGCGGCAAGAAGGCGACGTACTACGTCGACATGCGCAAGCTCACGCTTGACCACCGGGCGGCTCCCGCGATCGGTCGTCTCATGCTCGACCTGATCGGGGACATCCCCGAGATCGTCGCGGTCGGCGGGCTCACCCTCGGAGCCGACCCGATCGCGAACGCGATCATGCACGAGTCCGCGCGCACCGACGCCCCGCTCGACGCCTTCGTCGTGCGCAAGGAGCCGAAGGACCACGGGCGCGGACGCCAGATCGAAGGGGCGGATGTCGCGGGCAAGCGCGTCGTCGTGGTCGAGGACACCTCGACCACCGGTCAGTCGGCGCTCAAGGCCGTCGAGGCCCTGCGCCGCGAGGGCGCCGAGGTCGTGGCCGTGGCCGTGATCGTCGATCGCTCCACGGGTGCACAGGCCGCGATCGAGGAGGCCGGGCTCGAATGGCGCGCGGCCATCACGCTCGACGACCTCGGCCTCGACCCCCAGTAGCCGGCGAGCCGGTGCCGGGCGACCTCATCAAGCCGGCACCCCCGGCGACCCCACCCAGCCGGCATCCCCAGTGGCCGTCTGCCGTCATGCGGCGTCGCGGCTCAGTCGCGCCCGCGCCGCCGCCACAGTGTGACACCCACGACGACCAGCGTGCCGACGAGCACGATGATCGTGGCGGCGTAGAGCAGGGCTTGCTCGTCCATCACGGCCTCTTCCCTGCCGCGGCATCCGCGACGATCTTCGCGACTCGCGCCGCTTGCGTTTCAGCCCGCTTCGCCGAGTCGATGAAAGCGATGCCCATCTTGCGCGCCGACGGCGGGAACGCCTCCCAGTTTGTGCGCGCCGCGGGGTTCGCGTCGAGTGCCGCCGTCAACTCCGGCGGCTCGATCATCGCTTCCGCCCGGTCGAGCGCGGTCCACGAGCCGTTGGCCTTCGCGACCTCGACAGCCCTGATCCCCGCCTCCGTCATCAGCCCCGCGGCCTCGAGCTCGAGCAGGCGCGCCTTGTTCGTCGCCGCCCATCCGCTGCTCGCACGTCGCGGCGAGAACCACAGCCCGCCGGTCTCCTCGTCGAAGCTGCGCACGGGACCGTCGATCCAGCCGAAGCACAGCGCCTGCCGGATGGCGTCCTCGTAACCGACGTGCCGGTCGGTGAAGCCGGGGCGCCCGCGCACGAGCCACACGCCCTTGGCGCGGGCGTGGTTCTCGGCGAGCCACGCCCGCCAGGTCGCGGCATCCGGCGCCACCACTCGCTCACCGTCATCCAACGCGCCCATCCCGCGACGATACCGCGTGCCACCGACGCCCTGACCACCCCCGGCGTCCGAAGAACGGCGCGTCAGACGATCTCGGGCAGCTCGGTCTCGACGGGCTCGGCGGGCAGCAGATCGGCGACCGAATCGAGCACCTCGCTCGGGCGGAACGGATAGCGCTCGATCTCGGCGCGGTCGCTGATGCCCGTCAGCACGAGCACCGTGTGCAGCCCCGCCTCGATGCCGGCGACGATGTCGGTGTCCATGCGGTCGCCGATCATGCCGGTCTTCTTCGAGTGCGCGCCGATCTTGTTGAGCGCCGAGCGGAACATCATCGGGTTCGGCTTGCCGACCACG